>WVZU01000059.1:0-7131 GCA_011772275.1 Planctomycetales bacterium
TAAAAAAATCTGTCGAGCCCCGTTTACGGGGCTTGCCGTTGTCTGGCTTTAGCCTGGGATGATTCGCGGAGGAACAACACTCAATCAAACAGCACCACGCGTGATCGCCAGGGCTGAAGCCGCAATGGCCAGAAGGCCCGTAAACGGGCCTCGCCGGTGGGGTGATGGACATCATCACCCCGGCATAAATGCCGGGGCTCAGAGCTGGGGTAGCCTGCTCTTTAAAATGTGATCCATGTGATATGAGAGTCGAAACGGCTCCAACGCATACGCGCATGCTGCCAAACAATTACAATCCGTGTAATGCACCCGCATCTGCTGTACGACGGCCCAATCTTTTGTGCTGCCTGAAATTTTGACCCGGCCGCTATCGCGAAGTTCGCCAAGCCTTTCGGCAGCCCGGCAACTGCCAACCTTCCGAGGCGAATTTCGCCACCTGTACAATTGAATGTTGGCAAACCACGAACTTGAAATCCTCACCATCCTCACAACCGGTACAGGCGGACCGCGAATAGTTGTCTCGTGGATTCTTGTGAGACATGTTTGGAGTAGAGGCCATCCTCTTTGTCAGCGAGATCCAACGCCATGTTTGCGGTCAGCCTGCAGGCCTACCAGAGCGTGCCCTTTGTATTCCTGATGATGATCGGGCTGGGGCTGGCCTTTCACGCGTTCACCTTGAACTGGGCCTGCAGCATCTGCCTGGGGCAGTCCGTATCCTACCTGCGTGCGGCCATGGTCGTCGTGGGCCTGGCCTTGGTAAACTTAATCCTGGCTTATCTGCTTGACGGCCAGCAGATCGCCTTGCTGACCCCACCCGGCATCACAGCCGTGGCCGTTGTCTCGACGGTGTTTTTGAGCGCCAGCATCCCTGCCGAGCCGGTGAATGCCTTGCTGATTTTGATCCTCTCGAGCGTGGTCACCGTGGGTGGCGCCTACCTGTTTCTGGCCTTTTGCAATCAGGTAGGGGCCGTCCTGTTTTGAAGCTGGCGGCGGTGCGGCTGGTTGACGCCCCTGGGTTGAGCGGGAATCATGGGGATAGCCTGAGGGGATCGTTTTCCGTCGAGACTTTGCCTGTGTCCGTTTTCGTGCATCCCAGTTCGTTTGTCGACGACGGCGCGCAGATCGGTGCGGGCACCTCCATCTGGCATTTTTGCCACGTGGCCGCCGGGGCACGGATCGGCCATGATTGTTCGCTGGGCCAGAACGTTTACGTCGGCGATGGCGTGGTCGTAGGAAATCGCGTGAAGGTCCAGAACAATGTTTCGCTGTACACCGGTGTTCAGCTGGAGGACGACGTATTCTGCGGGCCCTCCTGCGTGTTTACCAACGTCATCAATCCGCGTTCGCAGGTCCCGCGCAAGGCCGAATTCCAGCAGACCTGTGTGCAGCGCGGGGCCAGCATCGGGGCCAATGCCACGATCATTTGTGGCGCCACCATCGGCAGGTACGCTTTTATTGGCGCCGGCGCGGTCGTGCGTCACGACGTTCCCCAATACGCCCTGATGGTCGGTGTGCCCGCTCGACAAATAGGCTGGATGACGCGGCATGGCCACCGCCTGCCATTGCACGCGGGGGCAGAAGAAATGATCTGTCCGCAAAGCGGCTGGCGCTATGCTTGGGACCGGGCGGGAAATCTGGTCTGCAGGGACTGGCCGGAAGAGAAACCTTTGCCGGAGATTACGAATCAAGCGTGACGGTTCCTTCTGACACCAGCGGGGTGCCGCTAATTGATCTGCAAGCCCAATGGGCGACGATCGGCCAGGAAGTTCTGCAAGCCATCGAAAGGGTGGCCGCTTCCCAGCAGTTGATCCTGGGACCCGAGGTGCAGGCTCTGGAAGAGGAACTGGCCGCATTCATCGGCTGCAGCCACGCCATCGGAGTTTCCTCCGGAACCGATGCTCTCCTGCTGGCGCTGATCGCCCTGGACATCCAGGCCGGGGACGAAGTCGTCACCACGCCGTTCACTTTCTTCTCCACCGGCGGCAGTATCGCTCGGCTGGGCGCTCGACCCGTTTTTGTCGACATCCAGCCAGACACGTTCAACCTCGACCCGGATCCGCTGGCGGCCGCGATTACCTCCCGCACGCGGGCGATCCTGCCGGTCCACCTGTTTGGTCAGATTGCCGAAATGGACCCCATCCAGCAGATCGCCCGGGATCGCAATCTGCCGGTCATCGAAGATGCCGCTCAGGCCATCGGGGCCGACTACCATGGACGATCTGCGGGAACCTGCGGCGACATCGGCTGCTTCAGCTTTTATCCCACCAAGAATCTGGGTGGCCTGGGCGACGGCGGTCTGGTAACAACCGACCGGTCCGACCTGAACGAAAGGCTGCGCTTGTTGCGCAATCACGGATTTCGTCCCAAGTACCATGCCCGCGAGGTGGGTGGCAACTTCCGTCTGGACGCGCTCCAGGCGGCGGCGTTGCGGGTCAAGCTGCAATACCTTGATCGCTGGAACCGGGCCCGCGCCGACAACGCGGACGTCTACCGGCGACTGCTGAGGGACGCGCAGCTGTCCAGCGACCGTGTCACGCCGGGCAAAGTCGTGGTGCCGGTCGAACCGGCCGATCGGCGTCACATTTACCATCAATTTGTGATCCGCGTGACGGCCGACCAGCGCGACCCGTTGCGGGCCTGGCTGGCGGACCGCGGCATCGGTACGGAAATCTATTACCCGGTGCCCCTGCACCTCCAGGAATGCTTTGCCGGCCTGGGTTATCGCGCGGGGGATTTTCCGGTTGCGGAAGCGGCCGCCGCCCAATCGCTGGCTCTACCCATCTATCCCGAACTGACGGTCGCCATGCAACAGCGAGTCGTG
This sequence comes from Planctomycetales bacterium, assembly GCA_011772275.1. GTDB lineage: Bacteria > Planctomycetota > Planctomycetia > Pirellulales > UBA7805 > CS4-C045. The sequence continues at coordinate 2,822 of WVZU01000059.1, forward strand.
GAGGCCATCGCCGGCTTTTTTGCGACGGGATCCTGAAGAAAGTTCTCGACGGGCGGCGACCGCGCCAGAGGAGACCGGCTGCAGCTCGGCTCACCGGCTGCCAGGGGCCGCCGCAGCGGCCATGGGAGGGAGGGGGTGGCGAGCGGGGGGGAGAAGTTTCGGCGGGGGGGCGGGACCTTCAGCCTGTGATGGCGGGAGGCAGGTTGTAGAACCGCTGAGCCGTGCCGCCAAAGATCTTCGCCCGCTCAGAGTCGCTCAACCCACCCAGCACCTCCCCCAGGGCCTCGATCACCTGCCGGTAACTGCCGGCCAGTTCGCAGACCGGCCAATCCGAGCCAAACATGAGGCGGTCCGGCCCGAACAGTTCAACCGCCGCGGTCACGTACGGCGCCAGGTCGGCTGGCTGCCAGGTGTGCCAATCGGCCTGGGTGATCATTCCAGAAAGCTTGCAGAACACATTCGGACAGGCGGCGGCCGCCTGGAAGGCTTCCCGCCAATTGTCGGTCCGCTGGTCTTTGATCCCCGGTTTTGCCAGGTGGTCGATCACCAGGGGCAGATCGGGCAGGCGTCCAGCGACCGTGGCGGCGTGTTTCAAATGGCGGACGTAGAACAGCAGGTCGAACGGCACTTGATGTCTCTCCAGGACCTTCAGACCGCAAAGCACGTCGTCGCGAAGGATGAAGTCGTCATCCGGTTCGTCCTGCGTGATGTGCCGCACGCCGACAAAGTAAGGATGGTCCCGAAAACGGCTCAGCTGCTGCTCGCACTCTTCGCTGGCCAAGTCCACCCATCCCACCACGCCGGCCAAAAAATCATGCTGCTCGGCCAGCCGCAACGCCCACTCGTTTTCCCCAAGATTGTGCTGGGTCTGGACAAAGATTGTTCGCTGCACACCGACTTCGTCAATCCGTGGCCGCAGGTCTTCTGGCAGGTACGAGCGACGGATGGGGGCGTGTTGCGGTTCCGCGAGCCAGCCGTAATCAAAACGGTCGCTGTTGGCAAAATCCCAGAAATGTTGATGAGCGTCGATTACTGGATTCATCGGTCGTTACTACGCAAGGTCGATGATCGTCTTCAGCACGCCAGGTTCGGGGTGAACACAGCTGGGAAATTTTTCGACGACTTCCTCAAAGGCCAGGTGGCCGGTGATCCAGGGTCGCGTGTCGATACGCCCGGTTTCCATCAGCTGGATGATCCGCTGGAAGTCGGCCGGCAGCGCGTTCCGGCTGCAGAACAGTGTCCCTTCCGGCTTGTGAAAGTCGACGTGTCGAAAACACACTTCCTCGGTCGTGATGCCGACAAAAGTCAGCCGGCCGGTCGGGGCAATCAGGCGGAAAGCGAGCGACATCGACTGGCTGTTGCCGGTGGCGTCGATGACCACGTCCGGCAGTTCGCCCCCGCACGCGCGGCGCAAGTCGCGTTCCAGCTGGTCACGGACCAGAACCGTTTCCTCAACGCCAATCACCTCGCGGCAGAAGTCCAACCGCTGGGGATTCTTGTCCAGGACGATCGTCCGTGCGCCAGACAGCTTGACGAATTCCAGCGTCGACAGGCCGATCGGTCCGGCGCCCACGACCAGGCAGTTTTCGCCCGGCTGGGGACCGGCCCGCTGGACCGCATGGCAGCCGATGGCCAGCGTCTCGACAAGGGCCAGCTGCGGGTAGGAGAGCCGGCTGGCGGGATGCAGTTTTGCGGCGGGCAGAAGAAAATGGGACCGCAGGCCGCCATCGACCATGACGCCCAGCACCTGCAGGTTCGCACAGCAGTTGGTCGCACCCTTNNAGTCACCGCAATCCAGGTAGGGTTCCACGCTGCAGCGATCTCCCACCGCAACCTGAGTCACGCCGGGTCCCACCTCCAGCACCTCGACCCCCAGTTCGTGACCTGGAATCCGCGGGTAGACGTAGAGGGGGAACTTGCCCAGGTAGGCGCTGGTATCTGTGCCACAGATGCCGACGCAGTGGGTACGGACGAGGGCCTGGCCGGGGCCGGGCGTCGCCGGATCCTCTACCTCGATCACCGCCAGCTGCCGCGGCTGTTGAAGTTGAATCGCTTTCATACAACACCACTTTCGTCCTGGCGGGGCGCGTCGCCACGTTCAGCCACAGGAGGCACTCTCCTGCTGAAATTGGGGCGTCTGGTACTTTGCGGGCAGCGGATCGTTATTTTCCGGCCGGCCTTCCAGGTAAAACCAGTCGTGGATCGGCTGCAGGATTTCCAGAACCTCGGCCAGCAGGTGCGGGTCCAGCGGTTGTTCCGCCCAGTCGGCCCATTGGGAGACCCGTTGAGGGTTTGCCGAACCGGCGATGCAGGTGGCCAGATCCTGGTTGGCCACTGCAAACTGCAGGGCCAGTTCAGCGATATCGACGTTCTGGCGGCGGCAGTGTTCGGCGGCTTGCCCGGCAATCTGCCGGACGTAATCGGTCGCCTTGTGCCAGGCCGGCAAGGGCGCCGTGGTCAGCAGTCGAGCGCTAAACGGGGCGGCGTTCATGATGCCGATGCCCTTGGCCTGACATGCCGGCACCAGGTCCAACAGCATCGTATTCTGTAACGTGTAATGGTTATACGACAAAATGACATCGATCGGATAATGGTCGATCACGTAACGGAACATCTTCATCGGATATCCCGATACGCCCAGGTAACGGACCTTGCCCTGCTGGCGGACCCGATCCAGCGCCGGGAGGGTCTCGTCGACAATCTGTGACATTTCCACAAATTCCAGATCGTGGCACAAGATGATATCGAGATAGTCAACGCCCATCCTTTCCAGGCTGATGTCGACACTTTCGATCACGCGCCGAGCGGAGAAGTCAAAGTGCTGGCCAGCGTAGCGCCCCAGTTTGGTGCCCAGAAAATACCGATCTCGCGGGATCCCAGGCAGCACCTGACCCAGCAAAATTTCGCTCATCCCCCGCCCGTAAAAAGGCGAGGTATCGATAAAATTCATCCCGCGGTCGAGTGCCACTTGGACGCAACGCAGCGCCTCGGCGATATCGATCTTGCGAAACTCCTGACCCAGCGACGAAGCGCCGAAGCTGAGCGCAGAGAGTTTCAGGTCGGTTGTGCCCAGCGGGCGGTATTCCATGGCGCGATTGTCGGAAGAGTCAAAAGCAGCCGGGTGGGGTGATCCGGGGACGGGGCGAAAAGAGCCATCTCCTGGCGGGCGATGCCCGTGCCTTGACCCACGGTCTCGGCTTGTCATTATAAGGCTTGCGCCACCTGCTACTACCACCAGAGCTTTCGATGAAACCCGACCGTCATGATCCACCTCCGGTGTGCCTGGGCCTGCAACCCAGTTTTGGCTTTGGCGACCGGATCGGTCTGGCGACGCCGGGCCACGTCCAGGCCATGCAGGCCGCTGGCCAGGGAATCGCCCCCATTTTCGCTCAACAGTCCATACGCGAGATGGCTCGGACCGGGCGCGAACCGGGGCAAGTCATCAGCGACGCGCTGCGCGGGATGCGGACGGCCGGCTGGACCGGAGTGACCGGTGCAGATGCCGACCACCTGAAGACCCACGCAGACGTCGACCGCACGGCGACGGCCGGTTTCACATTTTTTACGATCGATCCGTCAGACCATGTCGACCAACGGGCCGATGACTATCAGGAGGCAGAGCTAAAGGAGCGGTTCGCTCAGGTGGCCAGCGAGGCGCCCTGTTTCGACGAATACCGGCAGCAGGTTATTGAGTTGAGCAATGGGACGCGGGTGGAACTGACCTCGGCGGCCTGCATGCGGGCCGCCGTCAAATACGGCAAGGCGCTGCGGCACGCCCTCGACATGGCCGATTACATTGACCAGGTTTGCCAGGGACGGGATCAGGAGTACGAGATTGAGTTGAGCGTGGATGAGACGCCGCAACCGACAAGCCTGGCGGAACACTACATTATTGCCGACCAGTGCCGGCAGAGCGGGATGAAGCTGGTCAGCCTCGCGCCCCGGTTTATCGGCGATCTGGAAAAAGGTGTGGACTACAAAGGAGATGTTGCCGCGTTGGAGAAGTCTTTGGCCGACCATGCGGCGATCGCCGATCGCCTGGGGCCGTACAAGTTGAGCCTCCATTCGGGATCGGACAAGCTTTCCATGTACGCCGCGCTGGCCCGCGCCACCAGGGGCCGCTGGCACGTCAAGACGGCCGGGACTTCCTACCTGGAAGCCCTCCGTGTCGCCGCGCGGCACGACGAACCCCTGTTTCGCCAGATCCTCACGTTCGCTCGACAACGCTACCAGACCGATCGCGCCACCTACCACGTATCGGCCACCCTCCAATCCGCCCCCCCCGCCGCGGAGGTGGACCTGATTGCCGA
>WVZU01000059.1:7233-7399 GCA_011772275.1 Planctomycetales bacterium
AGATTTTGCATTGCACCTTCGGTTCCGTACTGACGCATCCGCAGTGGGGTCCAGCCTTGCGGGACCTGCTGCAAGCGCATCCGGAAACTTACACCCAGGTGCTCGCCGAACATTTCCAGCGGCATCTGCAAGCGTTGCAGAGCGGCAGGGCGTGAAACATTCGCGT
>WVZU01000059.1:7442-10707 GCA_011772275.1 Planctomycetales bacterium
AACCCTGGTAGTCGATCGCTCCCAGGGCAGCCACGATCGGCGGGAAATGTAAATGTCCCATCCCCGCGGCCCGGCGGTTGGAATCGACAAAATGAACGTGGCCCAGGTGCCGGCCAGCCTCCCGCACCGCCGCAGCGAGGTCGGATTCCTCGATGTTCATGTGAAACAGGTCGGCCAGCAGGCGGACATTGTCGGTCTCCAGGGACTCCAGCAGTTGCACGCCCTGCCCCAGCGTGTTGACCAGGTTCGACTCGTAACGGTTCAAAGGCTCGTAAACCAGGGGGACCCCATACTGGGCAGCCCAGGGACCCAGTTCATTGAACGCATCACACAGATAGCCCCGCCCCGTCGCCTGATCGACACGACCTGCGTGCCGGCCCTGCATCGAGCCGATAATTGCAAAGGCGCCGAAATCTGCAGCCACATCGATCATCGCCCGGATGAAATCCCGCGCCGCGGCTCGACGCCCCGCATCCGGATCGCAGAGTTGCAATTGGTGGACCAGCCAACCTGCGCCTGTCCCCAACGCCGCCAGCTCCAGTTGCAACTGGTCCAGCAGTTGTTTGAGCGCCTGGGGGTCGAACGCGTCGGGTCCGGCGGTGAACAATTCGACGGCGTCGAAACCGATCGCCTTCGCCTGGCGGCAGCTGCCTTCCAAGTCGTCCCAGAACACAAACGGCCCGCCCCGCGCCGCGTCGACCAGACTGATGGTCACACAGGAGGAAATCATGACACCTGTCGACCTTTAAGGCAGGGGCTGCCGACCAACAGCAACCATTTCCCCAGCGCTGCTCAGTCCCGACGGACACCGATCGACAACAACAGGTTGGCAAACAGCTGCTGGTCGGCCGTCTGAATGGTCAATACATGCTCCGGCGTGCTGACCGCGGGATAAAAGTCCCATTTGTTGATCGGTTCCAGTTGCACCTCCACGTTGGCCTCCGCAAACACGGTCCGGTACTCCTTCCAGACCGGCGGATCCTCTGCCAGCGCATAGGGGCCACTGGTTTCGTACATCATCGTGTGGGCCGTTTCGATGGGGATCGCCGTCACCAAAGCCTGCAGGACTTGCGTACAGGTCACGATGCCGGGCGACAGGTTCAGTGAGACCAATTCGGCATTCGGCCCCAACGTGGACGAGGCCGGATAATTTCCGTCGGCAATCAACACCTTCGCGTGATGGCCCGCGCGGGCCAGGACCTGGTTGATCTGCGGATGGATCAAACGGCTCAATAGCATGGCACCAATTCCCTGCGTGCAATTCGGTCGGCGGCGTGCTGCGTCTGGCCCACCTTGCCAAACGATCCTGGGAAGCGAAGGCTGGTTGTTATACCACCGCGGGGCTCTTTCCGTCAGGGGTGAGCCTGCTTGCGTCCTGACACGGTGGCGGAATCGTTGAGCGGCGGGGGCGGGGACCGCATTTCTGACAAGCCACCTGCCAGGCGACAGCCAGGTCTTTGCTCGGCCGCGCCCCACCTCGCCACGGGAGGCTTAATCCAGGATCCCTGCGCCCGGCGGTCACATCGCATCGTCTTCCCTGCCCGCCAAAGACTTACCGTCGCTGGCCACGCCATGAGTAACGATCCCGGCCCGCGGGACTTCGTCCCGGATCGCTGCCCGCCGCGGGATCCGCGGGGGATCCGTCGCGGTGGCCAGCGGTGGTTGGCTGGGGAGTGGGGGGTGGGGCGGACGCCAGGTCGCCAGGCCGATGGCCGGATCGAGTATAAAAGGCGATGGCACACATGGCCTTGTACCGGTTTCCCTGCCGCCGCGGCGGCCCGTTGGGCATGCATCAAACCAAAGAATCGATTTCGGACGCAGATTGGGTTGAATTTCTGCAATGGGCCCTGCCCCGCTTGCACCTGCGATGGCCAGGCTTTCGCAAGGTCCGCCGCCAGGTCTGTCGGCGGATCCGCCATCGTTTACTGGAACTGAATCTGCAGGACCTGGCCGCTTATCGCGATTTGCTTGCCCGCGGTCCCGCCGAATGGTCGCGGCTGGACGCATGTTGCCGGATCTCGATCTCGCGGTTCTATCGCGACCGCGACGTGTTCGATTTTTTACGCGACCGCGTGCTGCCCCAGTTGGCATGCCGGGCGACCGATGCGGGGCGTTCGGTGCTGAGATGCTGGAGCGTCGGTTGCGCTTCGGGGGAAGAGCCCTATACGTTGAGCATCATGTGGCAGGCGGATCTGGGGGCCCGTTTCCCCGGCTTGGATCTGGAAGTGGTGGCTACCGACATCGACGCACAACTGCTGCAGCGGGCCCGCCGAGCGGTCTACGGGCGAAGCAGCCTCAAGGACCTGCCGGACGCCTGGGTCTCGCTGGCGTTTCAGCCGGAGGGGGAGGCGTATCGGTTGGCCGAGCCATTCCGGGGGGGTGTACGTTGGGTCCAGCAGGACCTTCGCCAAGAGGCGCCGGCTGGTGAATTCGAACTGGTGCTCTGCCGCCACCTGGCCTTGACTTACTTTGACGAATCGCTGCAAGAGCAAATCCTGCGGCGCATCGCCGCGCACATGCCCAGCGGTGGGGTTCTGGTTACGTCAAAGAAGGAAACTTTGCCGGCCGGCTGCGAGTTGTTCCTCCCCGGCCCCGCGCGACTGGGAACCTACCGGCGGCGTTGACCGGGGGTAGCTCAGCCGGGCGGGTCGCTCCGAGGATGATCCTTTGCCCGGTTTTTCCCTGCCCGAGGCGGCTGGATCGTCGGCAGAGTAACCCCTCCTTCGCTGAACGGCAAATCCGGCGCTAAGGGCTTTGGTGTTAAACATTTACATTTTCCAAAATCGGGCCGCAAACCGATTAGCTTGTGGTATTTTTTTATGTTCGCGACATCGTGAACCGCCTTGGCAGCAGCGCTGGCGTTGTTGGATCCGCGCTTTTGCGAATTTGCCCCAGAGAGTACCATTTCCATGCTTATGCCCCTGATCTCCCAGACACATCCTGCTTTGCAGTTCACCCACCCGCTGCCCTACGGCGCCATCGTGCAAGAGGGTGGCGTCCAGTTCGTCATATTCAGCCGCTCAGCAACCGCCATGCGGGTCCTCTTGTACGACAACGTGGACGACCGCGAGCCGTCGGAGGTTGTCCATTACGATGCCGATTCGGATCGCTGGGGGGACGTGTGGAGTGTTTTCGTACCGGGCTGTCAGCCGGGTCAGCTGTATCACTTTCAGGCGGACGGGCCGTACGAGCCTGAGTACGGCCAGCGCTTTGACGGGACGGCTCAATTGATCGACCCCTATGCCCGAGCGCTAGCCGGGAACTT
>WVZU01000059.1:10764-14293 GCA_011772275.1 Planctomycetales bacterium
CGCGGATTCACTCGACATGCCAGCAGCAACGTCCAGCATCCGGGGACGTACTTGGGGATCATCGAAAAAATTCCCTACTTGAAAACCTTGGGCGTCACGGCTGTCGAATTGATGCCGGTCCACGAATTTCCCATTAACGACTGTCTGGGGAACCGGCTGGATCGGCCCAACTACTGGGGTTACGATCCGATGGCCTTTTTCGCTCCGCATCGCGGCTACGCGGCCGGCCACGAACCGGGCAGCCAGGTGAACGAATTCAAAACCATGGTCCGCGCTCTGCACGCGGCGGGCATTGAGGTCATCCTGGACGTGGTGTTCAACCACACCTGCGAGGGCAACGAGCTTGGCCCCACGCTCAGCTTCAAAGGCCTGGAAAACCGGGTCTACTACATGCTGGAAAACGGCGGCGGGTATTACCGCAACTACTCCGGTTGCGGCAATACGGTCAATGGGAATCACCCCATTGTTCGCGAGCTGATCTTCAATTGCCTGCGGCACTGGGTTCACAATTACCATATCGACGGCTTCCGTTTTGACCTGGCTTCGATTTTGAGCCGCGATCGTGCGGGCAACCTGGTGGCGAACCCGCCGCTGGTGGAAGCCATCGCGGAAGATCCCATGCTGGCCGACACGAAGATCATTGCCGAAGCCTGGGACGCCGCCGGGGCCTTCCAGGTGGGCACGTTCGCCGACCTCCGCTGGGCCGAATGGAACGGCCTCTATCGGGACGACGTGCGACGGTTCTGGCGGGGCGACCCCGGTTGCCGTGGAAAATTGGCCACGCGGCTGGCCGGTTCCAGTGACCTCTACGAAGCGGGCGGTCGCCAGCCGTACCACAGCATCAACTTCATTACCTCCCACGATGGATTCACTCTGAACGATCTGATCAGCTACTCGCGCAAGCACAACGAGGCCAATGGCGAAGGCAATCGTGACGGCGACAATAACAATTACAGCCATAATTTCGGAGTGGAAGGGCCCACGCGTCGCAAAGATGTCAATCAGATACGCCGGCGGCAGATCAAGAACTTCATGGCAACTTTGCTGTTGAGCCAGGGAGTGCCGATGATCGTCGCGGGAGATGAATGCCAGCGGACCCAGCGCGGTAACAATAATGCCTACTGCCAGGACAACGAAATCTCCTGGTTCGACTGGACGCTGACGGAGGAGAACGCCGAGCTATTTCAATTTGTCCGCTCGTTGATCCACTTTCGTAAAATCGAACCTAGCGTGCGGCGCGAAGACTTTCTGACGGGCGAGGCCGAGAAGCCGGGCGAGTTGCCCGATGTCAGCTGGTACGACGCCTCCGGGGAAGCAATCGACTGGGAACAGGAAGATCAAACCCTGACATGCCTGCTGCGTGGTTCGCGCAGCGAAAACGAGCCCGGTTCGGCGTATCGGCACGTCTTGATCCTGGTCAACGTGGGCGAGAACCCCAGCGAGTTCGTGTTGCCAGCTAAGGCGCGGTCCTTCGACTGGCGGTTGCTGGTCGATACGGCAGCGGAAAGCCCGCAAGACGTCTTCCCCGAAGGGGATGGTCCGCCCCTTCCGCGGCGGCGCAAAATCAAGCTGGCCGGCCGGTCTCTGGTCGCCTACGTGGCCGATGTCAAAACAATCCGCCGCCGTGCGGCCGGCGGATAACCCCGGAACCGGTCGCGAGCCCGTGTTGCTCACCAGCCATCTGCCACGCGACAGCCAGGCGCTTGCCTGGCCGCGTCAGGCGTCCCAAGTTGAGACTCAACGTTTCACCCATACGCTTGAAGTCGCATCGCGACGTCTCCTTGCCAGACACAGACTTGCCGTCGCCGGCTACGAACAAAGCTTCTGAGAAAGCCGGGGTAAGTCAATCCGCCACAACAGGAAACCACGCTCAGCGTGCAGTGTTGGGAGGGGTACATCCAGTGGAGGATCGACTTCACAAAAAGGCCCGGCGGGGGACCGGCCTCACAGAGGCCGGCTACAGCTCAGAGGCCGGCGGGGGACCGGCCTCACAGAGGCCGGCTACAGCTCAGAGGCCGGCTACAGCTCAGAGGCCGGCTACAGCTCAGAGGCCGGCTACAGCTCCTTGGGGGGTTTATTTAGACGGTCAGCGACCAGCGTACCCAAGATCAGCTGCACCACGTGATAGGCGATCATGGTCAGCATGCCGATCCCCAGGTCCAGGGCGAGGGTCAGGTCGAGCCCGATCATCAGCGTCTTTTGGCTGCCCGCCAGACCCGTCGCGATCCAATCCCCGCGATCCAAACCTGTCGCTCGACCCACACCAAAGCCCAAATAAAGAGCCGCCAGGTGAATCAGGACGACGGCGCCCAGCATCCCCAGCCAGTCGGCCGGCGTCAGGGCAGCCGCAGGGGTCGCCGTGCTGAGTTTTAACGCGGACTCTACCGCACCGATCAAGACCATGGTCAGGATGCCCAGTTGCGAAAAAGTGGAGATGCCTGACTTGTGCCGCGTGGCAAACCGGGCGGCTGGCCGAACCAGCCGTAACAACTGGCCGGCCAGCATAGGGAACACGGCAATCCCCAACAAACGCCAGACCAGCTCCCCGGCCGAAAGGCTGCCTTGCACATCGGCCCCGGTCAGCAGCCACAACAAGAGCGGCGTGACGAGAAAGCAACTGAAGTTGGTCACCATCGTCACCAGCAGGGCCACCGCATCGTTACCGCCGGCGCGACGTGTCCACACGGCGGCCGAGGCCAGCGTGCAGGGCAAGGCGACGGTCAACAGCAGCCCCAGGGCCAGCGGCGGCGCCAGCAGCCTGGCCACCAACCAGGCCGCCAGGGGCAAAAAGACCAGGTTCACGGCAATGCCCAGAACGGCTGCCTGGGGACGCCGCAGGGCGCGAACCAGGGCGGTCGAATCCAACGACCACGACATCAGAAACAGCACCGCGGCAACCAGCGCCCGACGCGGAAAAGCGTGGGAAAAACCTGTTAACGGTCCAGCAAACGAAAAACCAACGGTCAACGCCGCGATCAGGGCCACCAGAAACCAATGTTGCCAGAATAGTCTTTTCATGCGGTCCGCCGTTGGCCAGCCAGCCAAGGCCGCATTATAGTGGCCAACGCTTGTTTCGCACCAAGCGGCAGGCGACCGGCCCTGCCCACAGGTGGACCCACTGCAACCAGGGACGCGCAGCGGCGACAGGCAAAAACCTGACGCGCCCGCCCCAGGAACGGCGATCCCACCAAAAACCAGCCGCCACGGGGCGACAGGCAACAGCCTCACGCGGCAGGCCCAGGTACGGGATAGCCCAGAAAAGAAAAACGGGGCTTCAGAGGAATCTGTGGGAAAGAAGCGATTGACACAGGAAAGGAAATGGTTCCTTGAAGGGGGGAATTGCTCGCCATGTCTGCCAGAAATGGGCAAAGTTTTTTGGCAGCAAGATAGTTGCGCCCGTAAAGAGTGGTTAAGCAAGTCGGTTAAGGGTATCCGGTTAAGAGTAGCGGTTAAAACTGCGATGAAATACACTCTTAACCGAACACTCTTAACCGAACACTCTTAACCGAACACTCTTAACCGAACACTC
>WVZU01000059.1:14342-17081 GCA_011772275.1 Planctomycetales bacterium
CCAAGACCAGCCGTTGCGCGCACTTCTTCCCCAGGCGGACCGACGGTCGCTGTGGCCGTCCTTGGGAAACAGCGATCCACCCACAGATTCTGCGGAAGAAGCAGAAAACCAAATCGCCAAGCGACGGCAGGCGCTTCCACGGTCGGGGGGTTAAACGAGCGACCCCCCGCCTTGCCGCGGTGTGGCTTCGGCCCGAATTTCTCAGAAACGGGGCCAAACAACGACTTGGCCGTCGCTCAGCAGATGGCTTGTGAGCCATCCGGCTGAGGCCGCCGGATGTCCGCAGACAAACGGCGAGCCGCCATAAGAGAGTTCCTGACACGATGCTGGCAATACATGCTGGGCCTCGCCACGCCGCACTGTAAAACGCCGGCAAAAATCGCTAGACTCCCCACCCCCACCCGTGGCAGGAAATGCCAAAGTCCCGGTCCGCCCCGATCGACGACGCGGCTTCCCTGCGCGGTACCCGTCCGCCAATCCCCGTTCGATCCAAAATGTTCCCACGTTCGCTCAACACGGTTTTGGTTTTGTTGCCAGCCACCTGCTTGGTGCTCAAGGCACCCGCCCTGGCGCAAGTCGTCGAGGGAGAGCCGTTCGTGGTGGTCGAGCCACCGGCGGGGGTGGAATCTTTTGACCTGGACGCCTGGCTGGCGGGCCGGACGCCGGGCACGCACTCCGTGGGATCCTGGCCGGACGGCTGTGGCATCTGCCTGCCTCGCGGGTCCGGACCATGGTTCTGGCAGATGGCTCCCACGGGGATTCTCTACAAGTCGTACCTGGCCAGCGTCCGCGAGCCGCGGTTGGGCACGGTGCTGGCCCGCGACCTGGGTCAGGGCGCGCTGTGGGAAAGTACGCTGGGCGCCCGGATCGGTTTACTGCGTTTCGGCACCGCAGGGGACGGTTGGGCGAACGGCTTTCAGATTGACGCCGAAGGCGCCGCTCTGCTGCGACTCGACTCGAATCGCGATCTGAAGTCGACCGACTTCCGCGGCGGCATTCCGCTGACCTACCAAGAGGGCCGCTACAGTACCAAGCTGGCATATTATCATCTTAGTTCGCATTTGGGCGACGAATTTCTGTTAAGGACTGGGGCCCAGCGGATCAACTATGTGCGGGATGTGCTGGTGTGGGGCCATTCCTGGCAGGGGACAGATTGGCTGCGGGTCTATTTCGAACTGGGGTATGCGTTTTACACGGAGGACGGCAGCCAACCGTGGGAACTGCAGTTTGGCATCGAGCTGAGCCAGCTTCAGCCGACGGGGAACTGCGGTGCCCCGTTTCTGGCCTGCAACGCTCATCTGCGCGAAGAAGTCGATTTTGGCGGGAACTTCGTAGCGCGAGCTGGCTGGCAGTGGCGGCGACAATATCGGGGACCGCTGTTGCGAATCGGTGCGCATTACTATAACGGGAAGAGCTCCCAGTACCAGTTTTTCGACCGTTTCGAACAGCAGTTGGGGGTGGGGGCCTGGTACGACTTTTAATCGACTGTCGCGCTACGGATATTCGGGGGGGCCACCGATCGCGCGAGCGGTTTGGCAGGCGAACGGGCAAAGTCGGGATCCCCCCGCGAATCGGTCATGACCCGGCCCCCGGCCCGCCGGGCGGATGTGGAACCATCAAAGTGGCCGGTCGGCTGGCAAGGGGCCGTTTACGTGCAGATGCGCAGATTGCTGGACGAATACAGGCTGTTCTTTAAAGAATTTCGCCGCACCTTCCACACCACGGGCGCGGTGCTGCCCAGCAGTCCGTTGTTGGGTCGAGCCCTGGCCAGGTATGTCGCCGATCGCGGTTCGCCTGATTCCCCCGGCGGGCGCCGCATCCTGGAGGTGGGTCCCGGCACCGGTGCGGTGACGCGGCAGATCGCCCGGGGCATGACCGCCAAAGATCGCTTGGACCTGGTGGAACTGAACGAGCGTTTTGTGCAGTTGCTGCAGAGGCGGTTCCAGCAAGATCCGCAACTGCAGCCGGTGGCTTCACAGGCCACCATTATGCATTTGCCGCTGCAAGACCTGGACGTTGCGGAACCATACGACCTGATCGTATCCGGGCTGCCGCTGAATAACTTCTCGGCCCACGACGTCCAAATGCTGCTGGCTGCCTTCCAACGGCTGTTGCGGCCCGGCGGGACTTTGTCGTTTTTCCAATACATTGCGGTCCGGCCGCTTCGCCGGCTGTGGGCAAACCGGGAGGAAAAGCAGCGGCTGGGTCGCATTAGCCAGGTTCTTTGCGAGTGGTTAGGCCAGCACGAGATTCAACGCCAGGCGATCTGGATCAATATGCCGCCCGCCTGGGTTCATCATTTGCAGTTTGCTCAGCAAAAGCAGCCACAACACATCGAAGCGCATCAAATCACGCAGACGGCTAACGATCCAGCGGAATGATCATGCAGCATGTGCGGCAATCCGGAACGGACCCGGCCCGCCAGGACTTGTGATTTATCCACGCTGGATTTTCAGCTCGCCAAAACGCGTGAAAAGTTTTGACCAGGCCGCTGGCGTCGAAAGTCCAGGCGCTTTTTCGCTACCGCGGCAAACTTCAGATGGCAGGCCTGACAAAGAGGTCTCGGGATGCGGCCGGACCAAGGGCCAGTTGGGGATTGTTCATTCCCGCACACCCGCCCGGAATTGCGGGTGCATTTTGCACTTTGCGTAACACCTTAGCCGATTACAGCCACTGGTAGTTGTCGCACACGCGCGCCTTTCCGATTTCATGTCAGCAGCCCCCTGCTCTTCTGGCTTC
>WVZU01000100.1 GCA_011772275.1 Planctomycetales bacterium
TTAGATTAATCGGACACGAACCCCTTTCCCGGCCGAAAAAACAGGCAAGAAATCATGGACCCCTTCCCGCCAGGAACCCTGTGGCAGAAGGTTCAGCAGGCCACCACGACCGCTTTGCAACACGGCGGACTGCAGCCGATCCCCACGCAGTTCGAAACCTTGTCCGAAGCGGGGATCACCTTTTTGGTCCGCATCATCGACCATCTGGCTCGCAAACCACAACCGCAGCCAGCTCGCGGCCCAGCGGCAACCGGCGCGAATCCCTTCCTGCCGTACGATCCCCAGATGTATGTCGCCGACGCATCCGCTACGCACGTCTGCCTGCTGAACAAATTCAATGTACTGGATCACCACCTGCTGATCGTCACCCGAAAATTCGAGGACCAGCAACAACGACTCAACCTGGCAGACTTTACGGCGCTGTGGCGCTGCATGGCCGAATACCCGTCGCTCGGCTTCTACAACGCCGGTGCGGTGGCCGGGGCCAGTCAACCGCACAAACACCTGCAAACCGTACCCCTCCCCCTGGCCGCCACCGGCAGCTCGACCCCCATCGACCCTTTGNNGACCCTTTGATCGACACCTTGCCGGCCGATCCCCCCCTCCACCGACTGGCCGCTCTGCCCTTTCGCCACGCCATCGCACATCTGGATCCCGCCATGCGGGACGAACCGGCTCGCGCCGCGGAAAGGACGCTGCGACTGTACGACCGGTTACTCGAACAGCTTGACCTGACCTCGACATCGGCAACCGGCACCCCCCACATCGGCCCCTACAACCTGCTGATCACCCGCCGCTGGCTGATGCTGGTCCCCCGAGTCTTTGAAGCCTTTCACGGTATCTCGATCAACGCCCTCGGCTTCGCCGGCGCCTTGCTGGTCCAGGACCGGCAGCAATACGAAGTTGTCAAGCGGCACGGGCCACTGGCCGCCCTGCGACACGTGGCCCACCCGGCAACCGCGGCCGGCAGACCGGGTCCGCCGGCGTCTGCCTGACAGGCAAAGACTTCCCACCGCCCGCCGCAAAGCTCGTGAAAAATCGAGGCTCATCAAGCGACAAAAACAGTAAAGCGCGGCTCAGAGTCTGTAGCAGGGCTCTGTGAGCCCTGGATTTTCAGGCTTGG
>WVZU01000348.1 GCA_011772275.1 Planctomycetales bacterium
CACCCTGGCCAAGCGACCTGCGGCGACAGTTGACCGGCAGCCTCAAAACCGAGCGATGTTATTGATTTGCATGAGTGCATTTCGCGGATACCCTTCATCAGCCCGCTTATTCCCAGGCGGACCGACTGTCGCTGCGGACGCCTGTGGGAAACAGCAATCCACCCACCGAGGCTGCGGAAGAACCGAAAACTTGCCTGCCGGGTAGGCTGAGCCGACCCGGCGGGATGTGGAATTCAATTTACACGCCCCCTGCATGCCACCCCCCCACCCCCACCTCCCACCTCACTGTCATGTTTGACATCCACGAGCTGATCCAGCTGTTCTATGACGACTCGTCCGTGCTGGGTGAATTTTGCGAGGTGGACAGCGGTCAGCTGCCGGATGAGTATCAGCGGTTGCTGGTGCACCACGAGCACATGACGGTGGCCATGGAGGCCTATCACGAGAGCCTGGTCGATGTGGACGTCCTGCAGTTGAACAAGACCGACACGCACTACGCTCGCCAAATCGTGCTCCGCCGCCAGAGCGACGGTGAGATCGTCCAGTTTGGCATCATGCGGGTGGCGCTGGGTTGTCTGAGCGACCCGATCCGTGCCGAAATCGAACTTCAGCAGCGGCCGCTGGGCCGCATTTTGGTTCGCCATAATGTGCTGCGGACCGTCCATCTGTGCCAGTTGTTCCGCGTGATACCTCACGCGGAATTGTGCCGCCTGTTTCGCATCGACCAGCCGCTGCCAACCTATGGGCGGACGGCCGGTATCGAACTGAATGGCCAGCCGGCCATCGAAGTGCTGGAGATCCCGGCGCCGCTGTCGATCGGCTGAAACGCCGCTTAACAAAATCCCACCGCGGCCCGCGGGGAAAGTCGCCAGGAGTTTGGGGTCGCCAGCGATCGCCGGACCGGTTGGCCGGTTTTCGTCGCTGGAACATGGACGCTTGACGGACCGTTCGCCCCGATTTCTCGCCCACTTCCCAGTCCGCGGCGGTAAGTCGTTGCCTGGCAAGGCAGCCGGTGCGATGGGCGGGCGAGGGGCGGGATGCGGGGTGGAGCCTCGCCTGGCGACGTCTGAGTGGGCCAGACATCTGAGTGGGCCAGGCAAAGACTTGGCCGTCGCCCCGCCGAGGGTTGCGCAGAGATGGGGACAAGAGGTGTTCGATTCCGTTCGACCGCCTACAATAATAGCTGGTGTAAGACGTTAGCCGCTTGCAGCAAATGGTTGTCGGCGTACCCCGTGCCTTTCCGGTTTCATGTCAGCAGCCCCGTGCTCTTCTGGCTTCATGCTGTTAGCCCCGTGCTTTAAGCACGGGGTTGAGGTCGCGTGAAACGTGAAATAGGTCTCGAGCCCCGTTGACGGGGCTTTGTGCTGTCTGGCTTTAGCCTAGGATGACTCGCGGAGGAACAACACGAAATCGAGCAACAGGACGCGTGATCGCCAGGGCTGAAGCCGCATCGGTGAGAAGGCCCGTAAACGGGCCTCNNAAACGGGCCTCAACGGCGGGGTGCCGAGCATCATCACCCCGGCATAAATGCCGGGGCTTATATAAACCGAGGTCTCTTTCCCTCTACCGCAATCGGGTAAAGTGTTACGATCTGGTGATCATTTTCCGCCAGGGCTTTGTCTGTTGCCAGCCTGCTGTGCCTGCCATGTCCGATTCTTCCTCTTTTGACTGCGTCGTCCTGGGTGGCGGTCCCGCAGGCTCGACGGCCGCGGCGTTGATCGCTGAAGCCGGCTTCAGCACCCTGCTGGTCGAACGCGAAAAGATGCCCCGGTTCCACGTCGGCGAATCGCTGATGCCGGAGACCTATTGGACCTTGAAGCGGCTGGGCGTCCTGGAGCGTCTGAGGCAGAGCGCGTTTCCCAAAAAGTACAGTGTGCAGTTTGTCAACGAGGACGGCGACGCCTCGCGGCCCTTTTACTTTCACAAGCACGACCCGCGGGAATGCTCGCAGACCTGGCAGGTGTGGCGGAGCGAGTTTGACCAGATCCTGTTCGAAAACGCGGCTCAGAAAGGTGCCGACTGCCGCGATCGGACCCGCGTGCTGGAGGTGCTCTTCGAAGAGGGCGCCGGGGGCGAGCCGGTTTCCGCGGAACGGCAGCGTGCCCGCGGGGTCCGCATCCAGGACGCCGCTGGCCACACGCGAAAGATCGCCGCGCGGGTGGTCATCGACGCCACCGGCCAGCAGTCGTTGATCGCCACCCGGCTGGGCATTCGCCGCGAGGATCCCCACCTTCGCAAATCCTCCATCTGGACCTACTACCGGGGCGCAAAGCGAGACCCCGGCATCGACGCCGGGGCGACCATCATCCTGCACACGAAAAACAAGGATTCGTGGTTCTGGGTCATTCCCCTGCCTGACGACGTGACCAGTGTGGGCGTGGTGGGAGACGTCGACTACCTCTGGAAGGGGCGTGGCGGGTCGCAGCCGGGGCGTGGCGAGCCGAGCGAGGTATTTGCTGAGGAATTGGCGCTGTGCCCCGCCCTCATCCAGCGGCTCAACGGCGCCCAGCGGACGGACTCCTTCCGGGTGGCTCGTGAATTCTCTTACAAGGCGACCGTGCCGGCGGGGGACGGCTGGGTATTGGTAGGGGACGCCTACGGGTTCATCGACCCGATCTATTCGTCCGGCGTTTACTTTGCTCTCCAATCGGCCGCCATGGCGGCCGATTGCGTGGTGGCAGGTCTCCGCACCGGGGACACCAGCGGAGGACAACTTGCCGGCTGGGTCCCCGGCTTCGAAGCCGGTGCCACCTTGATTCGCCAGCTGGTCGACGCTTACTACACCAACCATTTCAGTTTTGGTCGGTTTATCAAAGCGCACCCTCAGCACGCGGCCGGCTTGACCGATCTTTTGATCGGCCGCATCTTTCACGACCGCGCGGGGGACATCTTCGACGACATGGCCCCCATGCTGGCCGAGGCTCGGCGAGCCCCCTCGGCAGAGTAAACCAGCCGCTTGTCCCCCAAGTCGCCCCGCTCTTTCGCCTGGTAAGCAGTCCCTTTGTCAGCAGTCCCTTTGTCAGCAGTCCCTTTGTCAGCAGTCCCTTTGTCAG
>WVZU01000018.1 GCA_011772275.1 Planctomycetales bacterium
CGATTTTCCTGGGGCTGGCGGTTCCAGGCGGTTTCCTGTCGCCGGGTTGCGGATGTTTGGTGGGGTCGCGGTTTCTGGGACTGGCGATTCCTGGGACATCCCGGACCTGGGGCGGGCTTTTTGGGGTCTGGCCGTTTCGAGTGGTGGTCTGTGGCCGCTGGGCCCTTGATGATGCGGCCGCTGGTACCCGGAACGGTAGTTGGCTTAGTGCGCTTCGCCCCGCGTGCTCATCCACTTCGTGGCCCGCGACGCTCGGTCCTGGCCTGGCAAACGATAGGATTTGCCTTGAAGCCTGGGGATGATCGGTGGCCGCTCAACTTGCGATGTGGGACACGGTCAGGGGCGGGCCTGGCTGTCGCACGGCTGTCAAGAAATCGGGTTTCGTCAGGCGGCGATCCCGCCTTCCTACTCAACGGCGATCCCGGCGCCCTCCGCCTGTTCAGTCTCCGACCTTGGCCGCGCTGATCAGGCTGATGAACTCTTCGTTCGAATCCTTCTTTTCCAGCTGCCGAATCAGTTGTTCCATGGCGTCCACGTGGTGCATGGTGGTCAGCGTGCGACGCAGCATGGTGACGGCGTGCAGGGTGTCGGGGTCGAGCAATTTTTCTTCTCGTCTGGTGCCACTTTGCGTGATGTCGATGGCGGGCCAGATGCGGCGGTCGGCCAGTTTGCGATCCAGCACCAGTTCCATGTTACCGGTGCCTTTGAACTCTTGAAAAATCAGTTCGTCCATCCGGCTGCCGGTATCAATCAGTGCCGTGGCCACGACGGTCAGCGAACCTCCTTCTTCGAACGCCCGTGCGGTGGCAAAGAGTTTTTTGGGGATATCCATGGCCTTGATGTCGACACCGCCCGACATGGTGCGGCCCGTATTGCCCACCCACTTGTTAAATGCGCGGGCCATGCGGGTAATCGAGTCCATCAACAGAAAGACGTCCTTGCCTTCTTCGGTGAGCCGCTTGCAGCGTTCGACGACCAGCTGGGAGAGCCGGACGTGGCTTTCCACATCCCGGTCGAGGCTGCTGGCCACGACCTCGCCGCCCACCACCGCTCGACGCATGTCCGTCACCTCCTCGGGCCGTTCGTCGATCAGGAGCACGACCAGGTGGACGTCGGGGTGATTCTTGATGACCGCCTGGCTGATGTGCTGCAGCATGA
>WVZU01000257.1 GCA_011772275.1 Planctomycetales bacterium
GAAGTAGGCCTGGAGGGGAAATTCGATCGTGACTCCCGGGGGCACGTAGATGAACGAGCCCCCCGACCAGACGGCGGTATTCAGCGCCGCGAACTTGTTATCGCTGGGCGGAATCACGCTGCCAAAGTGCTCGCGGACCAGGTCGCCATGCTCCCGCACGGCCGTATCGGTATCGGTAAAGATCACCCCCTGCTTGGCCAGGTCCTCCTTGAGCGAACCGTAGACGACTTCGCTTTCGAACTGAGCTTTCACGCCGGCGAGGAATTTTTTTTCCGCTTCGGGAATCCCCAAACGGTCAAAGGTCTGCTTGATCTCCTCCGGCACGTCGTCCCACGTTTTCCCCTGGTGGTCGGTCGGCTTGAGGTAGTAATAGATGTCCTGGAAATCGAGGTCGATTTTCCCACCCCAGCGGGGCATCGGCTTGGACTGGAAGATTTTCAGGCTCTCCAGCCGGATCTGGCGCATCCAGGCGGGTTCGTTCTTCATCTCCGAGATCTGAGCCACGATTTCGGCGTCCAAACCTTTCCGCGCCTTGAAGATCTCGTGCGTCTCGGTGTGGAAATCGTACTTGTTGATCTCGGCAATCGCCGGATTGAAATCGTGGTCTTGGGTAACTTGCGAAGCCATCTTTCGCTTTCTTTTGTTAAAACGTGCCGCAGGTCGGATCCGGCCGGAATCCCGGCAGGCCGGGATGGGTTCCGGTCGACGTCTCTACGCCTGGGTGGACGGGTTCAAGTCATGGCGGTCTCCGCCTTTTCGTCGGCGGCCAGCTTCCGTTCCGCGGCGGCCGCTTCCGGGTGCCTGGCGCGGATCGCATCAAAACCATGCTTGTGCAACTCCACCGCCAGCTCGGGCCCTCCCTCTTCAACAATCCGCCCCCCCAGCATCACGTGGGTGATATCGGGAGCGTTGTGTTCCAGTAACCGTTCGTGGTGAGTAATAATCAAGATGCCCATTTCGCCACCGCGAATTTCCGCAATGCTCTGACTGGCCAGCCGCACCGCGTCGGCGTCCAGCCCCGAATCGGTCTCGTCCAGAATGGCGAATTTGGGTTGCAACATGGCCAACTGCAAGATTTCCGCCCGCTTCATCTCGCCACCGGAAAAGCCGTCGTTGACATACCGCCGAGCGAACTCGACGTCCATCTTCAACTGTTCCATCTTGCCCCGCAGCTCTTTGCGGAACTCCCGCATCGGGATCAGCTCTTCCCCCTCCCGCCGCTCAGGTTGCCGCACGTTGGTCGTGGCATGCCGCAGCAAGTCGGCCATCTTCACGCCCGGAATCGCCATCGGCCGCTGGAAGGCCATGAAAATGCCCTGCCGAGCCCGCTCGTCCGGAGACAGCTCCAGGAGGTCGACGCCGTCCAGGGTGATCGATCCCTGGGTGACCTCGTAACCGGGATGCCCCAGGATGGCAAACCCCAACGTGCTCTTGCCCGACCCGTTGGGACCCATCAAGGCGTGCGTCTCGCCCCGGCGGATCGTCAGATCGACGCCGCAGAGGATCTCTTTGCCGGCTACGGAAACGTGAAGGTTGGTGATTTTGAGCGTTTCGGACATGGTCGGTGGGGAAAGGGGTGAGTGAGGGGTGAGTCGTAAATATTCAGTAGGAAGGCGTTGAGTTGGCGAGTGGTTTGTGGTTTGTGCTGAGTCGCTGACCGTAAGGGGGGTGCAGCTCAGCCGGTGATTTTCTGGTGGTCGAAGACCGGTTCGATATCCGTTTCGGGCTGGACATAGCCGCTGTGATGGGGCACGGGCAGTTCGTCCGCCAGCACCACGCCGGCCCGCTTGGTGATCTTGTGGCCTTTGACTTTATCCTGGATCCGCATCAGGCCTTCCAGCAACGATTCGGGACGCGGGGGACAGCCCGGCACGTAAACGTCGACCGGCACGACCAGGTCCACGCCTTTGACGACGTGATAGCCGTACTTGAAATAGGGTCCGCCGCCGACGGTGCAGGCGCCCATGGCAATCACAAACTTGGGATCGGGCATCAGGTTGTACAGCCGCCGGACACGACTGGCCATTTTGTAGGTGACCGTCCCGGCAACGATCATCAAGTCGGCCTGCCGCGGAGTGGCTCGAAAGGCCCCGGCCCCAAAACGGTCCATGTCAAACCGGCTGGCCCCGGTGGCCATCATCTCGATGGCACAACAGGCCAGGCCGAAGGTCATGGGCCATAAACTGGATTGCCGCGCCCAGTTAATCGCCTGCTCAATCGTCGTCGTAATAAAGTTCTCCTCAAAACGTCCTTCAATCCATGGTGTGGTCATGATGACTTCCTGCGAACGGGATGCGGGGTTTCGGAAGGCGGGACACGGAAGGGACTCGTTGAAATGAACCGCCCTTTATACAGTTAAACTCCGTTGGTTTCAAAGGTACAGCAGCTCGCCCCGTCCAGCCGACAGGCGGTCAAGCGGACATCATGCTGCAACAATTCGGAAAACAGCAGGCGTTCCACGGCACATACCGTGCGGTCCTGTTCGGCCAACTGCGGGTAAGGACACGCTTCGGCCGTCAGCACGGGCAGCTGGCCCGATTCGTCCACGTCCAACGGCACATTCCGCTCAGCAAACAACCGCTGGATCGACCGCATCCGCTCGACCACCGTGCGGCCGCTGACCTGCGAGCGGTACATCTCGGCCATCGTGCGGGCCAGCCGCTCAAACAGCCCCCGGCGGACCTCCGGGTGGGAGACCGAGCGCAGCTCGTGCCAGAGGGCCATCGCCAGGTCGGCGAAATTCCCCCCACTGCGGCGGCGACCTTTTTCCGTCAGCCGATACTGGTGGCTGGGCCGACCCCGACCCGAAGGGAAAGACCGCCGCTCAATCAACCCCTNNCAACCCCTCGGCCATCAGGCGGCTGAGCCGATGGCGGACAGCCGTCGCCGTGACGTTCATTCGCCCAGCCAGCTGGTTGACCGTCAACGTTTCATCGCGCCGCAAGTGGTCGACGACGGCAGCGTCGGAGCTTTCCGTCGGTGGGGCTACCATCTGTTCAGCCATCGTGATTCTCCTGACGGGGCAAAAAAATGGCCCGTAACCGACCGCCACTGGCCGCCCCATACCCTGCTAAACAAATTGTATGAGTTTCAGCAA
>WVZU01000107.1 GCA_011772275.1 Planctomycetales bacterium
GGAGCGGTCGACGTTAGTTTCCTGTCACCTGCCAGCGCCGCTTGGCCGGGTCGGCAACGACGGAGCAATTGAGACAATTGCTCTACAATGGATTGCTCTACCATAAATTGCTCGACAGTTGCCCGAAGGGGTCGGGAGTCTTTTTCGCCACCCGTCCCACTATCCATCGATGCCGATTTTATTGTTGGCGAAAAAGACTCCCGACCCCGTTAGCCGTCCCCGCCCCGTTAGCCGACCCCGTTAGCCGTCGACCCCGCTCGGCGTCCGATCCCGTTGGGCGTCCCGTGGCGAATAAGACTTCCGACCCCGCGCGGCGTCACCCGCTGCCTGTCACGGCTCTATATGCATCTTCTGTCATATATATCTTCTGTCCCGTCCAGGTATTCCCCTCTTCCGCTGCCCGGCTGCCCTTCGGTCTGCCAGGCCGCCTGTCGCGGTAAAAAACGGGCTAACCCCAGGCCCGGCTTGACCTTGCCAGGTCGGGCCACGGCCCGCCGGGTCCGGGCGGCAGGTCAGAAGCAGGGTCTTTTCGTAAAAAACGCCCCAAAAGTCGCCGCACCCCCCATTGGGGGGATCTGCGGAGTGAAAATAAAAAATTTAAAAAAAATGGCCCGTTATGCTTGATCAGGCATTACTCAGCGGATATCTTGGTGCTGTTCCTGATGATCGGAAGATTTCTCGTTACGGAGCAGCTCCTGCCGACCGCGGCCCAGTGACTTGAACCTGACAAACAACGCCATCAGTTTTTCGGCGGGCTTTGCCAAAGGCCCGGCAAGAAAAATTTGTGGCGTTTTTTGTTGGTCTGAAATCTTCTTGATGATTGAAAATTTTCTCGTTACGGAGCAGCTACTGCCGTCGCCTGCCCAGTGAATCGAACCTGACAAACAACGCCATCAATTTTTCGACGGGCTTTGCCAAAGGCCCGGCCAGAAAGGTTTGTGGCGTTTTTTGTTGGCCTGGATGCGGCCCATCCGACCTGAAGGGCGAATTGAGTTCGACAAAAGAAAGATTGAGTTCGACAAAAGAAAAAAGATTGAGTTCAACAAAACAAAAGATTGTGGCGCCTGGCCACGCTGAACAGTAGTTCGAGATCAAGCTGATGATAAGCGAGCGACCATCGCTGCCGGCAGCAGAAGACCGACCATCCCCCGCGTCCGAGCGGCGATGGCTGAGCGGTGGTCTGCGATTCGTCGGCCGGTGGGATAAGGCGGCGGACCGTCCCGGCGGGCCAGGGCCGCAAGCCGGCCTCGCGATCTTGCCACCCGCGGTGATCCATACCCACCCACGTGCCCGGTCGATCGTGACCAAAATTCTCACCACCGGGCTCGTCCTCGCCGGCCTGCTGATCGGTGTGCAATCTGAGGTGCAGAGCTGGCACCG
>WVZU01000222.1:0-2102 GCA_011772275.1 Planctomycetales bacterium
CTCTGCGATGATTTGCTCTGCGGGGGGGGCGGGGGACAACTGACTTTTGGGGCGGTGCGTGAACTTAGGGGCAGGGCCGTAAGCGCCCCAGGGCGTCGCGTGAAGTTAGGCAAAAAAGCGGCTTTGGAAAGAACGTTTTGGATGGCCCGTTTTGGCTGTCTGAAAATTGAGCGGTGGCAGACCAGCGGCCTGGCTTTCTGACAGGCTTCGCAGCCTGCGAGAGTAGGTCTTTGCCTGGCCAGGACGACGAGGCGATTTGACTGTGAGTGTATGGATGATACGTTGAGCCTCAGATTGCGACGTCGGACAAGGCCGGGCAACGACTTGGCCGTCGGCCCGGCGGATGGCTGGTCAGCCATCCGGGCTAGTTTGTGGCGATTTTCCACACGGCCTGGCGGAGGCGAGGCAGGCCATCGAACCGGTGCAGGTAGTCAAGTTCTTGGCGGGCCCCTTTGGCTCGGATCAGCTGCACAACTGCTTTCCGATCGTTGACGGGCCAACGCAGCACATCGTCCAGCAGGGCGACCAGGGGAGCCCAGCGTCGCCAGGCAAGCTTCTCCCCGGCCGACCAGTCCTGAAAGTCTGCCCCCCCCAACCGCTCGGCGGCTTCGGCCGACAACACTTTTTCGCCTTGCTCGCGGTCCGCGCCAAAGCGACCTGCGAGCAGGTCCGTGATCTTCAATCCCACTTGATCCAGTTCCAGCACCCCCAGCACATCATCGCGATCTTGGTTCAAGTTCAGGTAGACATTTTCGCTGGCCAGTTGTTTGAGGACCGCCAACGACGACCGATGTCGCGGCCGCCGCTTCATACGGGACAACTCCCTCTTCATCAGCTGCAGCAGTTTTTTATCTCGGGGACGAAAGCCCAGTTTCTGGTAAAACCACCAGGCCCCTGACTTCAACGCATCCTGGTTCTCTGCCCCCAGTTGATAGGGATCGATCATGATGGTGTCGCATCCGAAAACCTGGTGGACCATCGCCAGAACGCGGACAAAAATGCGCGCCGATTCGCCGCCGCGAAAGGTATCAAAAATCGTGTACGCCACTTCGGCAGAACCGAACAGGCTGGTGATGGCTCCATAACTGATCGGCACGCCGTTTTTCAGAACCAGGAAACCATAAAGACACTCCAACAAAAAACGCCGTTGGGGCACGACGCCGTACAACACGAACTGCAAGCCGTCGTCGTCCAACAAGCTGACATCATGCACATCGGCGTAGGCAAAGGCGTCCAGATCGCGCTGCCGCGTGACCATGGCGGCGCGGGCCAGGTCGACCAGCCGAACGCCCTCGGCACGGCTGACCAACTGGGGCCGTGCCATCGGGCGATAAATTTCCTGTTCAACCACCGGCCGCGCCCGCATCAGCGGCATGGTCTGGCAGACAACCGGAGATGGGTCGTATTTGGCTCGTGTGCGGTTGGGGACGCCGGGTCCGGGGGCGAGGATCAGGGGTATGTCCAATTCGTCATAAAACTGCTCGTGCAGAAACTCGTTTCGAATCAACGCGGCCAGCCGTTGGATGATGAACACGGCGTCCGTTTCCCCAGGACCTTTCAGCCGGTTGATCCAGGCGGGCAACTCCAGGTCCAGGCTCTCCAAGCCGGCTGTCTCGGCATAGCTGGCCAGCTGGCTCAAATAACGCTCCAAGCTCGCTGTTTTCTCAAAGACTTCCCAATCGATCTGGATTTGCGTGGGCCAACCTGCGGCCAGCCACTTGGCCATGCCCGCGTAGAAGCTGAAGTGGATAAAGGTTCCCGCAATGCCGGAGTTGACCATTTCGTCGGCATGCTGCCGGAGATCCCGACGGCGTTCGAAGTGGGCCAGCATGGCTTCTACCGAGGTGAGGATTTCCTCGTCATCGGGCCAGGCCTGCATGAAACACAAGACCTCGTGCAGCCTCAAGATCTGGTTCGCATTCTTCAACTCGGCCCGTTTCAGCAGCTGGAGGCATGCTTTCTTTTGCCCGGCCGCCGGCGGGCCAAATTCGAATTTCAGAGATTCAAGCTGTCGCAGGCAAAAAAGGGTATTGGCCATCTGGATCTCCATCTATTTCCCGCCATTTTGTGTTACTCGACGCGTTCGAGCCAAGGGGTTGCAG
>WVZU01000222.1:2129-7069 GCA_011772275.1 Planctomycetales bacterium
TCAACGGGTAGCCTTTTGCCGGTTTCTAGTCTTCATCGGACCAGACTCTGATCGATGCCACGCGTCTTGAGCATGACGCAGTTTTGCGCTCCGGCCGCGTCTGGGGCGGCGGCCCCTGCCTTGTGGAGCGGACGGGTCGCCGCGGACGGCATGACGTTTCCTGGGTTCAGGACCCGCCACGACCTCGTGCCCCCCTTTTGAGGGGGGAGAGGGGGGAGGCGGCCTGCCGTTACCTGCTGTGAGCGGCTGATCGGCGCGTGGGAAAGAAAGTGGGAAGGCCACCAAGTCGACGTCCGCGGGGCGTTTACGTGAGCGGTCGCCGAACGAAATCCTTGGGATCCGCTGATCCAGCTCGCCGGCCCGGCGGCCAACCGAATTTCTACGCTGCCCGGGGGCGGAGAGGGGCGGGGTGATCGATGGGTGAGCCAGATTTCAGGGCCGGCAGGCGACCGGCCAGCCATGGTGGCCGAGGACCCGCCAAGCGTACTGTTCGGATTAGGGCGGAGGCACGGATATCTCGTGCGCAAAACCAGGCACGCCCTGAATGACCCATCCGCACCGCGATGCCTTGCTGCCGGGGACCATGCGTGTCGATTTGCGACTGCCTGCTGACAAGGGATACCGCCGCTGACCATAATAGGGACACAAGTGTCCGGGTGCAGAATTCCCTGATTTCGTTTTACGAGAGGAGAACGGGTGTCATGAGGTTCACCTTGCCCACCGTGCCGCTGGCCGCACTCCTGTTGCAGATCTACCCTTTTGGCTTTTTGGCGGCGGAAGAGGGCAAGCCGGCCGATCAGCCCACAGCGGCTGTCGCTTTTCAACCAGCCGCGAATGCTGCTGAGGCGATAGCGCGGATCGAACAGTTGGGCGGCTCGGTACAGCAAGTTGCCGGAAACGATGACTCGCTGGAAGTCGACTTTCACCTGGGTGGCCAGGACCTAACGGATGAACATCTACAACACCTGCAGCATTTGCCGAAAATCATTTCCCTGAATCTGAAAGATACGAAAATCACCGATAGCGGGTTGCAGCACATCGCAAAGATTGTGACGCTGCGCAAGCTGCACCTGGAAAAAACATCGCTTACCGACGCGGGACTGGACCATCTGTCCGGCTTGACCAACCTGGCATACCTGAATGTGTACGGCACGGCCGTTACGGATGCGGGGCTGGAAAAACTGAAAGGTCTGGCCAAGCTGAAACGTTTGTACGTCTGGCAGACCCAGGCGACCGAGTCCGGCATTGAGAGTCTGAAACAGGCGATTTCCGGCCTGGAGGTGGTTCCCGATCCCGGCAAGGATCGCCAGCTCGCTCAGCTGTCCTGGCAGCGGGCGACGGCGGCGACGGCCGCAGCGACGGCGGTCTTGGCCAAGTCAAAGGAAGAGGCCGGCGGTTTGCTGGGCCAAGTGGACGGGTTGAAAAAGAAGGCGGACGAAGCGAGAAAGCAGGCGGACGCGTTGAAAAAGAGGGCGGCCGACGCAAAAAAGCAGGCGGACGCCTTGCAGAAAAAGCTGGGGGAAGCGAACAGCAAAGTCGCCCAGCTGCAAGCCCAGTTCGCGGCGGCCAACAAGACTGCTGAGTCGGCCAAAGGGGTGGCGGACCAGGCCAGCGGGGCCAAGGAGAAGGTCGATCGAGCGCAAAAGGCACTCGACCAATCAAAAAAGCTGGAGGCGGAAACACGCGCACGCTACCAGTCGCTCGGCGGAAAAGTCGACCCACCCTCGCCGAACCCTCCGGTAGCCGCGCCACCGGCCGGCGAGAACGTTCCCTGACGACTCTTCCGCCACGGCAGCTGCCCCTGGGAGNNTCGCGGGGCAGCCCCGCCGACGCCCTCCCTTGCCAGCTGCCAGGGGCGATCTTGGCATGACCGCCATCTCACGCTGCAAGTTCATCGCCTCGACCGCCCTCGCCAGCTGGACCGTGTTGACCCGCACGGTCCGCGCCAATGCCAGCAGTACAATCCGGGCAGTTGTGATTGGTGCGACCAGCCGCCTCAGGCCACAAACGAGTCGGCGCCGGACGCCCTCTTGCTGGGCTCAGAGAGCCCCCCGGGGGACTCCTGCGGTTTGGTCGAACTGGCGGCGGCCAGACGCCGACGGCGATAAATCAGGTACGCCAGCAGCAGCACGCCGGCCAAGACCAGCCCCACGCCCGTCACCGCAATCTGGCTTTGCCGGACCAAACCCCCAATCGTCGGGCCAAAGGTATAGCTGAGCCAGAACACCAGGCCGACAACAACCGTGGCGGCAAAGGAATCGACCAGCAGGAACCGGCGAAACGGCACTCGCAGCATACCGGCCGCCAGATAAATGGGCGCTCGAATCCCAACCATAAAGCGGGCAACAAAGAAAACTTTCAGCCCGTGACGATGGATCCAGGCCTCCATCTGCTTTTCCCGCTCCTCATGCAACAGATGAGACAAATGGGGATGCCGGTGCAAAAACCCCGTCCCCAAATAACGGCCAATCGCATAAATCAACATGTCACCCAACAAAGCGCCCGCCAGACAAGAAGCAAACGCAGCATAGAAATTCAAAAACGGTTCCTCACCGGAACTAAGATATCCGGCAGCCACGATCGGTATCTCTTCCGGAACCGGCAGCCCGGCGCCGGTCAGCATCAGAAATAGAATAATTCCCAGATAAGTCAGGTAAGGACTGTGGTTGACGATGATTTCAATCATGCAAATCACAACGGTTGATCACGGCCGGGACTGATGCTTTCTGCCGTAATTCATCGGCCAGCTGCCGCCACCCAGCCACGGTCAAATTCTACACTCTGCGAAAACAGGTGAAAACAGGAGGGATTGGGTAAATATTGCCTGTGGATGGGCGAGGCTGAAAAGGGCTCCAGTTCGATCCATTCTGACGACTCGCGTACTCAATTGCCGACGAACCCCCATCCGGCCAAACGCCTGCCGTCACCTGGCGACTTGATTTTGCTGGGCCATCCCCGTCCTGGGGCTGGCGCCAGGCTGTCGCCTGTCGCCGCCTGGCGGCTGGTTTTTTTGCCGGATCGCAGTCGCTGGGGCTGGCGTGCCAGGCTTTTTCCTGTCACCGCTTTGCGGCTGGCGATTAGACCGGTCATCGATGAAACGGTATTGCGACTCATCCGCATTTTTCATCAGCCAGTTGGTGTGCAACGGCCAACCGTTTGTCCGTCCGCGTGAGGCGTCGCAAGTTGATGCTCAACTTATGATCCCTACACCGGCATTCAAATCGCGTTGTCTTCCTGGCCAGGCAAAGAGTTGGCCGTGGGTGGCAAGGAAGTTTATGAGCCGGGCGTGCTAATCGCTTAGCAACTGCCAGTCGGCTTCGCTGAGGTTCAAAGGGAGTACTTGCAGTCGTTTTTTTCCTGCACCGCCAGTTACCAGGATGGCCCCAATCTGGGCATGCTGCTCACAGAACCTGGCGGCGGCGTCGGCCCCCATGACAAACAGGGCGGTCGAGAGAGCATCGGCCACTGCCGCCGTGGCGGCCAGTACGGTGACCGACAGGAGGCCAGAGCTGGGTCGCCCGGTCCGCGGATCCAGAATGTGGCCATAGCGCCGCCCTCGGTGATGGAAAGACTGCATCTGCGAACCGGAGGTCGCCAGCGCTCGATCACGCAACCGCACTTCTGCCAGCCGGACCTGTGGCCGTTGGGGATGGATCAAGCCGACTTTCCAGCCCCCTTCCCTACGCGGGCCGTCCCCGCTGGGACCCGCCCCGACGGCCCGATCGCCACAAGCCAGCACGCTGCTGCGGCCCGCGTGAAACAGGAAGTCCTGGATCCCCTGAGCTTGCAGCAGGCGGCTGGCAACATCCAAGGCGTAGCCTTTGCCGATACCGCCAAAATTCAGTTGGACGCCCTGGCGAGCAAACTGGACGGTCTGATTGGCGTGGTGGATTTCGACGTAGCCGCTTCCCACCCTGGCCAAGGCCGCAGCCAGCTGGGCATCGCCCGGCATCCTGCCGGCTTGACGAGCGAACCCCCAGGCTTCGGACAAGGGTCCGGCCGTGACGTCAAAAGCCCCGCCTGTTTCAGCATGCAACTGCAGGGCCAGCGCCAGTAACTCCATCAGTTCCGGCCCGATGGGCAGCGGTTCTTTGCCGACGGTCTGGTTGACCAGCGAAACTTCGCTGTCGCCGCGGTAGACCGACAGCAGGGATTCCAGACGGTCGACTTCATCCAGGGCCGTCATCGCCGCTTGGGCGGCATCCGGATACTGGCCGGCGTTGAAGTAGACCTGAAAGCGACAAGCCATCGCAGGGCGGCCCACTTGGATCAGGTACGGTTCCACTGTCGGATCGCGGTGCGGGGGGCCCGCTGGCAGGGGCGCTGGAAACGAAGTTTGCTGCGACGAATGTCTAGTTCTGGGCATCTCGGCTCCTGGAAGGAGGTCCGCTCACGATTTCATTGTAACGCAGTTTGCCGGGCCACGTTCGTGTGCCGCAAACCGTACCGCCAGCGGACCGTCCGCGGGCTGGAATCTGTCCCCGGCGAGGGAACGATTTGCAACGTATCTTCAGCGGTGCTGATGGTGGCCAGTTGAATATCTTCAGGGTCCGCCGATGGATCGGCCGGTTCGGTCGCCAGGCGAACGGCGAGGTCGTGCAGGACAAGCCGAGCGGCTTGGATCGATTCGGGCAGGGGACAGGCCAGGGTGCGATAAACGCTGGACAGTGGCGAGCCACGGTTCTGCCCGTCGGCCCTTTCTGGCAATTTTCCCTTGATGCGACAGGCGACATCGAAGTAGAGGGCCTGCTGAGCCTGGACCAGCTGGACCGCGACCGACCAGTGGCTGCTGCCGGCCATGCCGACCAGCATGGCGGTTGGGGTATCGCCAGCCGGGTGAAAGTACAGCTCTTGCAGCGGCGGGCTGGGAGGCCATGGGTCATGTTCGTGGCCTTCGCGGGAGGCCAAAAGGGGGACGAGACGATCGCCGGCCACCGCGG
>WVZU01000383.1:0-3092 GCA_011772275.1 Planctomycetales bacterium
TCAAAGAGGCCGGCTACAGAAGCATTCTCCGGCTCCGCATTTTCCCGCCTCAAAGAGGCCGGCTACAGAAGATCCTGAGCAACGCGAGCACAGGTCGTTGCGGGCAAAACGCAGGTGAAAACCGAGTGTCTTCGGCCAGAGGAACGTGCTAAGATTTGGGCAGGAGATTTCTGATGAGTTGCGATGCGGAACTTGTGGTCGGACTGGGCTACGACGAATTGGCAGCCTTGGCAAACAGCGTGTTGCCGCCCTCCGCGGAGTCGCAGCTCGACAAACTCTGGGAACGAAATGCCAAGCATCAGGGCGCTGCCGACGAACAAAAAAGGCATTGGTCGGCTGTTGGCAAATTTCGATCAACACACGATTCTGAAGACATTACGCCTCGATCGGCCGAAGGGAATACAACCTTCCCCGATTGATCGTTGGACCTTGATCATGTTGGACCCGCAGCAACCCGATCGTCCCGATTCCCACGTCGATCCGGTGATCGAAGTCTACCAGCAAAATGTAGATCGAACGCTGCTGCTGGAAAACCTCCGACTGACTCCTGCGGAACGGTTTGAGCGATTCGTGCAGAGAATGAAGGTGATCTTCGAATTGCAACGTGCCGGCAAAGCTGCCAGGAGCAAGTCCCCATGAATGAGGGCATGTTCCAGGATGTGCTGGAAGTACTCTTAAACGCGGAGGTCGACTTTATTCTGATCGGTGGTCTGGCTGGCATCGCTCATGGTGCAGCAAGAGCCACGTTTGACGTTGATGTCGTTTATTCGAGAAATCCAGACAACCTGGTAAGACTGGCGCGAGCGTTTTCGACGCACCATCCCTATCTTCGCGGTGCCCCCCGGGGCTGCCATTCCGCTTCGACCTCACAAGGATCCAGGCAGGGCTAAACTTCACCCTGACCACCGACGCGGGTCCGATCGACCTGCTGGGCGAGGTGACGGGCGGCGGAACATACGAGGAACTGTTGGCGGATACCGACGAACTGGATCTGTTTGGCAGGACATTGCGGTGCGTCAATCTAGAAACCTTGATCCAGCTCAAACGTGCCGCGGGCAGGGCAAGAGATCTCGAAGCAATCGCCGAACTGCAAGCACTTTTGCAAGCACGTGATTCGCCTTAGGGCGTACTCCGCATGCCGCAAACGGAATGAAGGCACGCCGGCGAAGCGTGAGCATATCGCGACGGGTCCCAGCTGCGGCCGATGAGGTCGCGGGAGGGTCACCGGCAAAAAAATTCCGCTCCTCGGGGACAAGAAACAGACCGCCCGAGAACTGCGGTGGCGTGACAGCTGTTTGCAGGCCGAAAAGCGGGCCCCATCGCGGACGGATAAGGACAGCCAATGCGTGCATTTTCGGCCGGCTGGTTTTCATACGTTATGATGCAGCGAGGCCCCTGCCGCTCGACCCCTCTGCCAGAAATGGGTGAAGTTTTTTGGGCAGGGAGATGATGCGGCCCGCTAAGAGCGGTTAAGCGGGTCGGTTAAGAGTAGGCGGTTCACAGTGGCGGTTAAGACTGAGATGAAATCTACTCCTCACCCCCATTCTTAACCGCCTACTCTTAACCGTCCACTCGTCACCGAATACCCGTCACCGACTCGCTTATCCCCACCCCACCCACTGCTCACACTTCTTCCCCAGGCGGACTGTCGCTGTGGCCAACCTGGGGCAACAGCATTCCGCCCACAGATTCTGCGAAACAAGCAAAGAAGTAAACACCTGGCGATCGTTTCCTTGGACCCGGCAACGGTTTCCCGACAACTTTTTTTCTCTCCTGTCGGTTTACCCAACTCCCCTAACCGGCACACCAGGAAGAGGCAAGCGGATACTGGCTGGTCCGCGGTACTTCCGGCTGGCGTCCGGTGTGCGGTTCACGCCGATAATGACAGATATACTGTATGGGCTGCGTTTGGCTGTTTTGGGGGCCACGGATGGCCATTCGACACATACCGCTATCTCTTCTAGCAATCGTTTTCCTGGTCGCCGGCTGCAGAGCCCCGCACCAAGCGCGCGATCAAGAATACGTTCAGGTCTCCCAGTCCGTATCCAGGGCCTGGCATGCAGCGGACCCGGTGGGCCTGGCGATCCATCCCGTGTCTTCCCACCTGGAAGGTCCGCATGCGGTGGAAGAATACATTCAAGTCGCCTTACAGCAGAACCCCGACATCCAGGCCGCTCGTAAGCGGATGGAAGCTTTCGCCCACCAGGTGCCTGTCGCGGGCAGCTTACAAGACCCGATGCTGGGCATGTCCTTTTTTCCCGAACAGGTCCAGACGGCGGCGGGACAGCAAGAGTTTGCGCTTGCCGTAACCCAGAAATTCCCTTGGCATGGCAAGCTGCATGTCCGCGCCGAACTGGCCGAATCCCAGGTAAACGTGGCCCGGGCTGAACTGGCGGCTGTTGAATTGGCTACGATCGCAAAAGTAAAGCGCGCGTACTACGAGCTTTATTTCATTCAGCAGGCAATTTCGGTCACCGAGGCCGACAAGAAACTCTTACGCGAAATTCGTGACGTCGCCAACTCGCGCTACAAAGCGGGACGAACCAGCCAGCAGGATTTGTTGCGGGCAGAACTGGAAATCTACAATGTCGAAAACGAACTGATCCGCTTACGACAGCGACTCGACAGCAGTCAAGCCAGACTCGCTCGGACGTTGCACATTGCCCCGCAGACCAAAGTGCGGGCTTTGGATCGCGTGCCACCTGAGCAACTGCCGCAGGATCTGGAATGGTTACAGCGTCAGGCCGTGACAGCGCGACCTGAATTACACGCACTGCTGGCGGCCCTGGAAAGAGACCGCCAGGCCGTCGGGCTGGCCCAGCTGGACTACAAACCCGATGTCAACCTGGGGCTGACCTGGATCGACGTCGCCACCGCGGGAATCAGCCCCGTGGCGAACGGGCAGGATTCCTTTTTGATCAATGCCGGCATCAACCTGCCAATTTACCGCAAGCGATTAGATGCCTCGGTACGCTCAACCGAAGCCAAGGCCGTATCAACCGCCCGTACGTACGATTCACTGCGGGACGCGACGCTGGAAGAGGTTATGGACCTGTTCGTCCAAGCCCAAAGTCAACAAGATCTGCTCACTC
>WVZU01000383.1:3098-6066 GCA_011772275.1 Planctomycetales bacterium
GATTGACAACTGGCGACAGTTGTTGCGCTACGAGATCAGCTACCGCAGGCTGGAGGCATCTCTACACCAGGTGATGGCAGAACTGGAACGCGTGGTAGGTGGTTTCCAGGCGTTAAACGCGGAAATGATTCTCGCGCCGCCTAACGATGCTCAACGCCTGCCGCCACCGTAGGAACCGTACACCCGTCGACTCACCCTGACCTGCTTATCAAGCGACCGAACCGCTTTGCGCCGCTCACCAAGGAATCACAAGGGAACCTGACGATGATCATAAAAAGAGCGTCGATTCTTGGGCTTGCACCACTGGCGATGATCTTAGCCGCAGGCTGTGCCCCGGCCTATCGAAATTACTCAGCCTGCTGCATCGATTGCAACTACTGCGCCCCTCCGCCGCTGCCATACACGCATTATGACGGCTGCGTTTGCCATTCGTGCGCTGTGTCGAACTATCTGTCGCAAAAGCCCTTGCTTCTGGACCCCCCCGCCCACACGGGTGGCAACGAAATAGTCGACTAACCGGCGGAACTTCCAGCCGCACGCATCCCACCCTGCCGTGTCGCATGATCCCCGCGATCGACCAACCGGAAGGCATTTTAAGATGGCGCCAAGATAACCGACATTCGATCTGCTTCCTTTCAATCGGTACCCTGCAGCGCCCAGGAGTGCGCCCCGGCACAGAGGCTATCCCGAAAGGGACGTCGCACCCGTCGAAATGACAGCTGTGAATTCAAGGCCAAGACCGTTCAGATCGTGCGGGAAGGCCATCGGGCGGCTTGGCTGGCCAACAGCCTGCGCCTCAGTGGCACCGGTCGCTGGTCCGGCTGGAAAGCCAACCTACTTCAGCGCCGCAGACCGGCCGCCGCCGCGCTGGATTCCCGAATGCATCCGCTGGGGGATGAGTTGGGCCGGGTCGAGCGCAAGCGCCATATTCTGAACACGGCCTTGGCCATTTTCCGTCCAACGATGTCAACGCATGTTCCCAGTGCGAAAGCCAAGCCAACCAACG
The DNA here is from genome assembly GCA_011772275.1 of Planctomycetales bacterium. Taxonomy (GTDB): domain Bacteria; phylum Planctomycetota; class Planctomycetia; order Pirellulales; family UBA7805; genus CS4-C045. The sequence goes on from WVZU01000383.1 coordinate 4,105, forward strand.
CTCAACCTGGGCCGCCTTCCACGACCTCGCGTTGACCGCGCCGCGATCGACTTGGGCCGTACCCTAAGCAGTAAAAAAGCCTCGAACCCACGTGGCTGAACCGAAAACAACAGCCGCGGCACCGGCACTCCGGCGGGCGGTAGAAATCATGGCAGGGATACCTGTAGCCGTTGGGCTGTCCGTCACACGGGCGCCTTTTCAAACAGCCAAAATCCGATCCAGAAAGCTTGAGGGCCCCTCATCTTTCTTGCTCGCCTGCAAAAAGCACAGGATCGGAATGGGTCGCTTCTTTCCCCTTTTCTCTCTACAATAAATGTTAGTCGTCGGTATTCGTCCAGGACGGATAGGAATCTGTCCGGTCCCGGATGCCGGCTGGTGACGTGGAAACAGTCAACAGCCGAGCAGGACCCATGGCCCAGGGCAGCGACGAACGGGAAAGGAGGCGGAGCATTGGTCAGTGCGAGCAGGTTTGAAGAGGGGAAATCGGGTATTTCGTGCCCCGAATCCGCCCGCCACGGTAAGCTGCTGATCGTGAAGATGTCGTGTTCCGTTATGGCTCGCAACCATGATCTACTTTGCAGCCGCAGACACCCTGGCATCGATGGAAGACGGTAGCGATCGCATCCGGCCGCGCGCAGAGGAAAGCGGGGATTGTGATGAATGACGAGACACCTCCCACCCAGCAGAATTCTTCAAGTGGCTGGCGGACCAGGCATGACAACCAACAGGGCGTCAAATTTTCTCTCGCCAGGTANNTGCCGGCTGGTTTCTGTGGGGCGGTAGTGCAACCGCTCCCGTTGTAAACGGTATTGATGCGGAAACGGCATCCTCGCCGTCGGAAGAGCCCACGCTGTGGACCTGTGCGATGCATCCGCAGATACGCCAGCCGGGGCCTGGCAAATGCCCGATTTGTGCGATGGATCTTATACCGGTAGCCAGAACGTTGGGCGGTATGCGCACGCTGACCGTCCGCCCCGAAGCAAAGGCGCTGATGAATATCGAAACGTCTCCTGTCGAGCGGCGTCACATCCAGCACACGATCCCCATGGTGGGAAAGGTCGATTACGACGAAACCAAACTCGGCTACATCACGGCTTGGGTCGCCGGCCGATTGGATCGGTTGTATGTGGACTATACGGGAATCGAAGTCAAAAAAGGCGACCACATGGTGTATATCTACAGCGAGGAGTTATACGCCGCACAGGAAGAATTGATCCAGGCGCTGAAGCACGCCAAGCAGCGCCCCGAGGGGGGAAGCCGCTTTGGCGCTGGCGATGTTGACCTGGTCCAATCCGCTCGCGAGAAATTACGGCTGTTGGGATTGAAGGAAGACCAGATCAAAGAAATCGAACAGCGCAATACGCCGTCCGACCATTTAACCATCTATTCGCCGGTGGCCGGCGTCGTCATTGAAAAGCTTAAACAGGAAGGCGAACGTGTGCGGCTGGGAGACCGCATCTATACCATTGCCGACTTCAACCAGGTATGGGTGCATCTGGACGCCTACGAATCCGACCTGCCCTGGATTCGTTATGGGCAGAACGTCACGATTCATACCGAGGCGTATCCCGGCGAAGAATTCCAGGGCCGAATTGCGTTTATTCAACCCGTGCTCAACGACAAAACGCGAACGGTCAAGGTACGGGTCAACGTGCCGAATCCATTTGGCAAATTAAAGCCGGAAATGTTCGTGCATGCCGTTGTGCGTCCGAATGTCGCGGCCGGCGGTAAAGTCATGGATCCCAGCCTGGCCGGCAAGTGGATCAGCCCGATGCACCCGGAAATCATCAAGGACGGGCCGGGAAAATGTGACATTTGCGGTATGCCGCTGGTCCGCGCTGAATCGCTGGGTTACGTCACCCCGGAAACGGATACGAAACAACCGCCACTGGTCATTCCTTATCTCGCCGCTCTGGTCACCGGGACGCGAGCGGTTGTCTACCTTGAGCTGCCCAGCATGCA
>WVZU01000430.1:0-912 GCA_011772275.1 Planctomycetales bacterium
CTATTCAAGATCTGACCCCAGGGTGCGCAGGGTGCGTGCTCTCCTCTAGCCGGCCTCTGTGAGGCCGGGCCGTTGGTCCCATCGTCACCCTTGGCGAACCGGCGATGATTTTTTAGGCTTCCCACACAACAGCCCAGCTCCCCTGTTGTCCCCGAATCTGGTTGACTGCAAAACACATCCCCAATCCCCCGCTTTCCCGCATGGTCAGCAAAATCGAATCCCGCTTTGTTGACGTGGCTGGCAGGCAAACACAGCTTGCCGTGGGCGGCAGCGGCCCGCCGCTGTTGTACTTGCACAGCGCCGGCGGCGAAACAGACTGGATGCCTTTTCACCAACGGCTGGCCGAAAAATTCACGGTTTATCTGCCCGCCCATCCGGGGTTTGCCGATTCCGCAGGACTGGATCAGATCAACGACATGCATGATCTGGCCCGCCATTACGACGAACTTTTGGAGGTGCTGGAACTGAAGTCTGTGCCGATGGTCGGCTTTTCTTTGGGGGGCTGGCTGGGCGTCGAACTGGCCATTTCGTACCCGCAACGCGTGCAGCGGCTGATGCTGGTCAACGCCGCGGGCCTGCACATCGACGGCGCGCCGATGGGGGAACTGTTTGTCAGCGATTTGGAGAAAATCAAAAATCTGATCTTCTTTGATCCCCAGGCGCCGGTGGTAAACGTCGCCATGCCCACGTCACTGGACGACCCCCGGATACCCCTCTGGATTCGCGCTCGCAAGGCAACCCAAAAAATCGGCGGCAAGCCGTACCTGCACGACCCGCAGCTGGCGAGTCGGCTGGATCGAGTGCAGTGTCCCACTCGAATACTCTGGGGCCGCGAGGACCGGTTGATCCCGCTGACCCACGGCCAGTATTTCGCTGAACATATCCCTCAAGCGACCCTGAAGATCTTCGCAC
>WVZU01000430.1:960-4200 GCA_011772275.1 Planctomycetales bacterium
CAGATCTTGAATAGTGAATAGGGCACCAAAAGCTAAGATCAGTCAGGCTAATTTGTTAGACAGCGTGTACAACCCCCATCCCCCCAGGCCGCTATTCAAGATCTGACCCCAGGGTGCGAACCGATTGTTGGTTGCCAGTTCGACAGACGCTCTCGGAGTTCAGGGAAGCCCTTGTTTGTGGATTTGCTTGGTAAGCGCGAGAAGGCTCACTCCACCAGTTCCTGTCCCAAGCACAGTGTCACCAAGGCTCCGATCAACTCTCGGTCTCTGCCTGGTGTACCTTTGAAGAGGCGGCGGTGACGGAAACTGTCCAGTAGTTTCATGCAGCCGGGCACATCGAGCAGTTCTTTCGCGGTGGAAGAGTCGCGAATCCAGATTGTGAGGTGCTCCAACAATCGCGCATCCTGCTGCAACAAGTCGTAGTGAAAATCTTTTCCTTGCGGCACGGCTTGCGTCTGGGTGGCCGTTTGTGCCATGGCCCCTTCCCGCTTCTGTCTGCTCCGCCGTCGCTTGAACAAGCGGCTTGGGTTTGATTTGCGCACCAGGCTTTTTGCGATGCGTTTCCAGGCGGGCACATTGGAAAGGCTGGTGTCTCGATAGTCGATCAGCTGGCCTTCGAGCGGGCGGCCCGTATCGGCGTACTCGATCTCACGCAGGGCTGGCAACTGGCGGTAGATCATGAACTGGTAGAAGTTTCGCTGGTACAGCCAGTCAGCCGGCAAGCGCAGCATTTCTCGGCAATAGTCGTAACCCAGGTGAGGGCAGGCGTCGGCCCGGGTCGTCAGATTGTTGATCCGTGAGATTAAAGTGAAGCAAGGCTGGCGGTAGAGCTGAGCCCACCCCGTCACTTTGTGCGCGGCCGTTGGGCCGTCGACTTCGGCGAGCGTGCGGTGCATTTCCTGTTGCACACGGGGGGCCAGCTCACCGACCAGCTGCGGACTCAGAATCTGATGCAGGGTCTGCCAGGGGAGCAAATGGCGAAGGTAATGCAGATAGTAATGTTGAAGCATCTCTTCCGTGCGGGTTGGGTTCAAATAGCCGATCGCGAGGGGGTAAGAACCCGCCAGCACATCGCCGGGGCTGCCGTTGAGCCGCAAGCGATGGTCGAACTCTGTCCGGCCCACGAGTTCTCCACCCACGCAATGATGGGCCAGCTTCTGGGCACTGCGCGTCCAGAGAATGTCCGGTATCTGGCTGGCAAGGTCGGGAGATCGCTCGAGAAATAGAACCTCGTGCGGCCAGCCGAGCGCCGTGGCAACTTTTTTTGCCGCGATAACCTCCCCCGTTTCCGCCGATTCCAAGGAATTGTTGTACGTGAACATCCGGCAATCGACGTCGCGAGGCGTGCAGGCAGCGATGATTCGGCTGTCCAGCCCGCCGCTCAGCGGTACGTACACGCTTTGCCCTAACCGAGCCCGCGCATGCGTCGATAGCTGAAAAGCCGCGAACGCGCGATCGGCCAATTCCTCTGGCGAGACATCCTTCAGCAGATCGTACTTCAACCGCCAGTAGCGCCGTTCCTGCACCCCGCTGTCGCCAAGCGTGACATGGCTTCCGGGCAGCAAGCGCGTGGTGTCTGCGAAGGTGGTCGTGGGCGAGAGTGTGTGGGAATGGGCTAACATCTGTGCCCAGCCAAACGGATCCGGTCGTAGCGACAGATCCAGCCAGTGTTTGAGCAGCATCAGGCTGGACGCAAAAGCGGTTAGCTCAGGCGAGCGATAAAGGTAGAAAGGGCGCGAGGCGAACCAGTCGTTGACCAGATGCACCTCGTTCGCAGCGGCATCGACCAGGACCGCCGTAAATTCCCCCTCCTGCGATTCCAGGACATTCCCCCGTAGATCAATCGCCGTACGCAACAGACGTGAAAGGGATTGACTTTCCCTCTGCAGAACATAGCCGTGAATTGCCAGTAAATTGCCCTGCGAGTCTGTTACGGGCAGATCTTGCTCAGGTGTGTCAACCCCCGCGATCGCTGCCACATGACCGTGCGAATAACGGTGCATGACCCGCTGGTCGGGGGTCGGCGTCTCGGAGAGCAGCACACGAAAAGTACGCAGCCGATCCTCAAGAGGCTCCTCCGGCAGCGGCCCAGAGGAACGAAAGTAACCGGCCAGGAGAGTCATCGCTACAAGCCGCCCGGGGGGTCAGATCCTGAATAGTGAATAGCGGCCTACGAGAGTTGCTTTTCCAGCCGGGCGATTACCAAGCCCAGGGTTTTCCCGCCGGCTTCCACCCGTTTGACCGCATGGGTCACCGCGCTGCCATCCCGGTAGTTCAGGGCGGTGGCGATGTCTTTGGCCGAGTAACCAAAGCGAACACGAGCCAAATAGGCTGCGGCGGCCCGGCTGCCGTTGTCGCTGCGACAGCCGGCAGCCCAACGTTTCGCGTCGCCGCCAAATTCCTCCGCCACCGCCTGGGCGATCTCCGCCAGCGCGGGACGGTTTTTCAAACGTGCCAGGCTGGGAACTTCACGATCCGCCGACCGCACAGCAATCAATTCCTTGATGCGTGACACAAAATGCTCGGATCCCAACAGAAGCCCGCCCGTCGCGTTGCGAAACGGTGAGTCTGGCGGATCCTCCATCCCCGCTCGCACAAACTGACCGTAAGCTCGACGAGCCCCAGCCGCATCTTGATCAAACTCGCCCAGCACCTTTTCGTAACAGATCCAGGGAACTTGTCTGGCGCTGTGCACATATCCAGAAAAACTGCTCCAGCGATATTCGTCGGGGTCGCCCACCATCTTGGCCCGCACCGGGTTCAAGTGAATGTAGCGGCTGATTTGCAGGAAATAACCTTCTTCCTCAACCAGGTGACCCTGGTAACGCCCTTGAAACAAATGCCCCGCTCGCCGATGACGCCGATTGAAATAACCCGTGTAGCTCCCATTAAGATACTGCATGCCTGCCGCCAGATTTGCCAGCGGTGTCTCTAAAAACAGGTGTTCGTGGTTGTCCATCAGCACAAACGAATGCAACTGCCAACCGTACGTCTCCACGGCACGCCGCAACCAGTCGAGCCGTTTTTCGCGGTCCCGATCGTCACGTACGATCCGCTTCCGCTCGTTCCCACGCGAAATCACGTGGTATACCGCGCCCGGGTACTGGATTCGCAACGGCCTGGCCATGAACAAAATTATACCATCTCAGCCCGCTATGGGCCAACACGCCCGGCGGCTATTCACTATTCAGGATCTGACCCCGACCACCCTGACCCCGACCACCCTGGGGTCACGACCAC
>WVZU01000190.1 GCA_011772275.1 Planctomycetales bacterium
CCGGATCCTCGTGGTCGTAGATCTGCAGATCCACATTGGAGTTCTTGCGGAGGCGGTTCAGAATGTCCAGGCCACGGCGGCCGCGCGAGCGGCGGAGCCGATCCGAACTGTCCGCAATGCCCTGCAGCTCGTGGATCACAAACCGCGGCATGATCAGCTGGCTGTCCAGCACCTCCGTCTCCACCACATCCGCGATGCGGCCGTCGATGACCACGCTGGTATCCAAAATGAATGGCTTGAACCCTTTAACCTCTTTGCTGAATTCGACATAGGGAATAATAAAGCGAAAATCATCCTTGGTTTGCAGCAACACGCTGATGCAGGCATAACAGATACACATCCCCAGGACCAGCACGATGCGGTCGAACAGCCGGCCTTCGGGGACAACGGGAATTAACGCCAGCCGCAACACGTACGTCAGGAACATACCGATGATGACCCCGAAATAGACGGCGCTGATCACATCCAGCCGCTTGTGGCGAAAGGCCATGTCCGCGCCGACCGTTGCCAGCCCCAACAGCAAGACGCCGGCAAAGATCAACCACAGCACCCAGACCGGCTGTTCTTCAATCGAACGGACCATTTGGACGCCCAGCCCGGCGGCGACCAGGATGAACACAAAGCGCACAACAAGCAGCGCTATATTTTCAATGCGAAATCGATCGGCCACGATAGCAGTTCAAAAAAAGAGGATAAAGGAGGCGGAGGGTAATCCGTCGAGCAGCCCTTGGCGGCTGAGAAAAACCGTACCAAATTTCCATTCTATTTAGCCGGTAGCCGCTGTGCTAGTCCGCCAGTCGGGCCGCATCCGCAACTGTTGGTGGCTGGACTGAGCGAACCGGTCCGTCATCCCGGCCAGATAATCGCCCACCGTACGTTGCGGACCCTCGTCCGCCACGCGGGAAGAAAAGCTGAGCGGCAACTGCTTGGGGTGAGCAACAAAATATGCAAACATTTCGCTCAGCTGGTTCTGCGCCCGCTGGCGGACCTTCAGTACTTGCGGATGCCGGTAGACGCGCTGGAACAAAAACCGTTCCAGCTCACCCTTCTGTTCCGCCAGCTCGTCGCTTTGCCTGATCGTACGCGGCTGCCGGCGCACTTCGTCCGCGTTGCGGTAATCGGCCGCGCGAAGTTCTTCCGCCGAATGCCGCAAGAGGTCGCTGGCCTGCCAGTCGATCAGCTCATGCACCACCCCCTGCCGCAGCTCCAAATCGTCCAGGTCGGCCGCGGACCGCCCCACACGCTCGGCTGCCGTCCGCCACAACGGGACCTCCAACAGGTCGTCGATGGTCAATAAACCCAGCTGCAAAGCGTCGTCGGCATCGTGGCTGTTGTAAGCGATGCTGTCCGCGGCATCGACAACCTGAGCTTCCAGGGAGGGCTGCTCGGCGGCAGCCTCCTTGTTGGCTCGGAAACCCTGCCCCTCCAACACCTCGTAACTCAGGTTGATCCCCGTAAAACCGCGATAGCGTTTTTCCAACAGCTGCACAATCCGTAAGGCCTGGCGATTGTGCGAAAAACCACCCTCGTCGACCAGCAACTCGTCCAACGTGTCCTCGCCAGCATGCCCGAACGGCGGATGGCCAATGTCGTGCAACAGGGCCATGGCCTCCACCAGGTCTTCGTTTAAACGCAAGGCCCGCGCCACCGTGCGAGCCACCGAGGAGACTTCCAACGTGTGCGTCAGCCGCGAACGATGGTAATCCCCCAGCTCGCCCGTGAAAACCTGCGTCTTGTGGCTCAAACGACGGTAAGCGGCCGTATGGATCACCCGGTCGCGATCGCGCTGAAAAGGCCCGCGGTACGGATGCTGAGCCTCCGGATGCTGGCGGCCCCGCGAATCGGCACTGAAGACCGCATACGGGGCCAGCAAGAGCCGTTCCCGCTCAGCAACCGTTTGTAACCCGAAAGGATTGTCGGCAGGTGGATTCATCATCAAAGTATACGCATCACCCGGCCAGGCGGACGAAAGGCTTGATAACGCCAGGACCGGCCAGGATCACCATCCGCCACACGGAGGTCTCCCGTCATGGCCGGTCGTCACGGGAACCCGATGCTCCCCCCCCCCTCCCCGCGCCACCCAAACCCCTGCCGGGGTCGGTCAACGTTCCCGGTTCCGGTAGCGAAAACCCGGTCACAGTCTCGACAATTCCCCGCTCGCCAAAAGTCTTGGTCACCTTCGCTCCAGCGGCAAGGGTGACATTTCAGGCGTGACAAAGACCTGGTGCTGGCGATCCTCCCAAACGCCCAGATCCCGCAGACGACCCGCGACGCCCGTGCCAGCATCAAGTTATACCCACAATCGCGCCGACGAAACTACCGTGGCCAGACCCCGAACCCAAAGGATCTGCCCGTTCACCCCCCCCCCGCGACAAGGAGAATCTGCTCACCGCGGCGGCCAGCGGGTGGGAACCGGGCGGAATCGCCTTTGGCCATCAGGCCACCGACTTGCTAAGCTAATTGAAGATGGGGGGCAAGGGAGAGCGGATGGGGACGCGTTGAGATAAGAACAGCGCGCTGAAACAAGCGTGCCGAGTCCAGCCCGCCGAGTCCAGCCCGCTGAGACCAGCGTGCCGGGACCAGCCGCCATGGGTCTGGCCAGCTGGTGTCATCCTGTTCCCCGTGGCAAGCGTCCGCTCAGCATCCTAAGATTCCCAATTTCCAGACCACCTCAGCGAATTTGATGAGCTTCAACGTTCAGATCGACATTTTTCGCGGCCCCTTGGACTTGCTGCTGTACCTGGTCCGCAAGCACGAGGTCGCGATACGCGACATCCCGATCTGCGCCATCACCGATCAGTACCTGGCCCACTTGGAAGTGCTCAAGGAACTCGATGTCAACGCGGTCGGCGACTTTCTGGATCTGGCCAGTACCTTGATCGAGATCAAGTCGCGGATGGTATTGCCGCGTTGTGACGAAGAGGAAGGCGAACTGGAAGACCCGCGGCAGGACCTGGTCGAACGGCTGTTGGAATATAAGAAATTCCGCGACGCGGCCAGTCTGCTGGAAGACCAAAGCCGCGGCTGGCAACAACATTTCGCCCGCCAGTCCAACGACCTGCCGCCTCGCAAGACCAATCTGGCCGAACAGCCGATCCACGAGGTGGAACTGTGGGACCTGGTCAGCGCGTTTGGCCGCATCCTCCGCGAACACAACGCGCAACAACCCTCCAATATCGTCTACGACGATACGCCCATCCACGTTTACATGGAACAGATTCTGGAAAAGTTGGCCAGCGAAGGTCGCGCCGCCTTCTGGCAGTTGTTCCAGCCGGGAATGCACAAGTCCAGCATGATCGGCATCTTCCTGGCCGTACTGGAACTGGTCCGCCACCACGATGTCCAGTTCGAACAAGATGCCCTCTTCGGCGAAATCTGGCTCTATCCAGGCAGCGACGCTGCGCAGGCAGTCGACGTCTCGAAGGTCGATTACCGCGACTAGGCCAGCGCATGATCAACAATCTTCCGGTCAAAACCGTAACTCACAAGAACCTGACCATCGAGGGCTATTCCCGCGCGGCAGTGCAAACCTATTGGCGGATACCCGAACTCAAAGTCGGCTTCGACTTCGGCGCTCAGCCCTGGTCCTTCATGGGGACCCAAACCTGGTTCGTCTCCCATTGCCACCTGGACCATATCGCCGCCCTGCCCATCTATGTCGCTCGTCGCCGTATGATGAAAATGGAACCCCCCACGATCTATCTTCCTGAACAAGCCATCCCCTCGATCAAGGTGATTTTGAAACACTTCATGCGAATGGATCGGGGCCGCCTGCCCTGCAACCTCCTGCCCGCCACGGCAGGGGACGAAATCGAACTTTCCCGCGAACACCTCGTGACCGTCTCGGCCACGCAGCACAGCGTCCCCTCCCTGGGCTTTGTCGTCTGGGAACGGCGACAGAAGCTGAAGGCCGAGTACCAGGCGTTGAGCGGCGAGGAGATTCGCGATCTGCGACTGGCCGGCCAGACGGTCACCGACGAAAAACGGATGCCGCGGCTGGCCTACCTGGGCGACAGTTCGCCGCAAGGACTGGATGACTGCCCCGCCATGTACGAAGCCGATGTGCTGATCGCCGAAATGACCTTCGTCGCCCCCAGCCACCGGAAAGACAAAATTCATAAGTTCGGACATATTCACCTGGATGACTTCGTCGAACGAAGGGATCGCTTCCAGAACGAACTGATCATCGCCACCCACTTCAGTACCCGATACCATCCCAAGTCCATCCGCAACCTGGTCGAACGCCGCATACCCGATATGATGGACGGACGATTGCACCTCTGGATTTGAATTTTTGGCTCTTCCGCTGAATCTGTGGGTGGATCGCTGTCTCCCCACGGCGGATACAGCAACCGTCCGTCCGCCTGGGAAAGAAGGGCCAGTAGCGGTTAGTCTTAAGGATGAGCGGGCCAGTGAAGAGGGTTTGGTGAAGCGAGTTCGGTGAAGAGTGTGCGGCGAAGAGGGTTCGGTGAAGAGGGTTCGGTGAAGAGGGTGCGGTGAAGAGGGTGCGGTT
>WVZU01000063.1:0-352 GCA_011772275.1 Planctomycetales bacterium
TGGTGTTTTTTGTTGGCACCGGTCAGTCCCGTTGCGGCCGCCGATCCGGCCACGAGGGGCGAACCAGAGCATCCATGACCCTTGCAACCCGCTGTGCACCGCCCCCCGTGAAGGTCGGCCTGGGGAAGACGATCGGCAGCACACCCCCCGGATAGATCCAATGCAAAGATCGATCCTCAGAAAAACGGTTTGTCAGCTTTTACTGCCACTGGCCCTCCTGGCCCTCGTCAATTCACCACGCGCCCACGCGGCGACGCGGACCTGGGACAATGACTCGGCAGATGGTGAATGGAAAACGGCCACCAACTGGTCCGATGATACCGCGCCGGTTGCCAACGACACCGTCATCATC
>WVZU01000063.1:476-882 GCA_011772275.1 Planctomycetales bacterium
CCAGCACCGCCGGCGCCTTCTGGGACTTGGACGACGCCGACATCACCTTCAATAACGGCGCCATCGTCACCATCGATGACTGGGAAAACAAGGACGTTAACACCTTCACGTTCAACCTGGGTAGCTCGGGCTTCAGCACGCTCACCCCAAACAACTTTTTCATTGGCAACGGCTTCACGCATAACCCAGGAAGCATCGCCAATGCCACCTACAACGTGGACATGGCCAGTTACACCGGCGGCAACAATGTCATCACCCTGGTGGATTACGTCAGCGACTTTGCCGGGATGAACGATGCCACGTTCCAGGGAGCCGGCGGGTTAAACGTGCTTAATCCCGGCGCCAATAGTGGTGCGATCTACTGGGACAACGTCGCCGAGGCGATCCGGCTCAATGTCAATCAGAC
>WVZU01000063.1:898-1242 GCA_011772275.1 Planctomycetales bacterium
CCGGAAACTGGATCGGGGCTCCCGACCAGTCCGCCCCGATCAGTGGTGTTGACAATGTTCTTTTCGACACCGCGGTCAGCACTGCCAACAATCTCGTCATCAACACCCCGTTCACCATCGCCGACGGGCGCAGTATGGAGGCGATCGGGTCGAGCGGCACCCATGTCGTGCGGCTGGCATCTACCCTGACCGTCGAAACCGGCGGCACCCTGGATTTCAGCACGGGCGGCAACCATGTTTTTGCCGAATCGGGCGCGGCCACCGCCCGCCTGACGATTGAACCAGACGCGACCGTCGATTTCTGGCGACTTTTCAGCGGTGATGGCTGGACCTTTGAGTTCATC
>WVZU01000063.1:1289-3353 GCA_011772275.1 Planctomycetales bacterium
CAACTACGGCTTCCTGACCGATGCCGGCACGTTTGATATCGTGACGATTACCGACGCCAGCTTGGGTACGCTGACATTGAGTGCTTTTGATCCGCTGGGCGACCCGACGCAGCTGGATTTCGGCACGTATTGGATCGACTACACCACCGGCAGCTCGATCACGCTCTTCTACAATACATTCGTATTCCCAACCCCCGAGCCGTCCACGATGTTCCCTCTTGGTGTCGGCCTCCCTCGGCTGATCGGTGCCCGCCCCCGCCGCTAAAGGTAACCATCTGGGGAGGGGCGTAAAAAAAGAGGGCAATGTACGTATTCGTTCGCGAAGATGTACATTGCCCCTTCTGCTGCGGCGGCCTCCCTCTTTGTTCGCGGATGGGGGTGCATGGATTGCTGGCAGTGCCTGCGGGGCCGCCCACTGTTCCCAAACGATTGGGGCGTTTATATCGGTCGCTCATGATATCAACACGTCAGCGCGAATTTTTGACGAATAAAAGTCGTAGCTGCGGGCAGTGGTCCCAGTGAGCCCGTCCACCTCGTGTCCAACTTTGAAAGTCCTTTCATGGCACGGCTATTTGTCGCTGGCATCGCATTGCTTCTGGTGGCTACCAATTCGGGGGCCGTAGCCGCCACCCTCGATGAATTGCTGGAAGAAAATCGAGCGCTCCGTGCGCGACTGGCAGTCATGGAACAACAACTGGTCGGGACAGGAGCGGCTTTTCACGACCATGACGAGTCCCCGCATGAGAACCACGATCACGACCANNGCTGACAACGCCGCTCTTTGCGACGGCCATGCCGAGCCACATTTTGATTACTGTTTGATGTTCGAGCGCCATCATGGCGGGCATGGAAACTGCGACTTGTGCGGATGCAGCAACGGCATTCATGGTCACGGGCATCCCGACCACGCCGGACATGCTCATGGTCCCGCTTACCATCATTCGATCGAAGGCTACCCGATACTTCATGCCGCCAGGACCGAGTTTTTCTTTGTCGAAAGACATATCCATTTGCGGTTGGACGAAGTCCGCGGCGCGGATGGGGGTGTGGTGGACGAGCTGGAATTTGAGGCCGAGCTGGTGTACGCACTCAATGACCGCTTTGTGTTCATCGGGACCATACCTGTCGTTCATCTGAATCCGCAATCCGAGCCGTCGACGACCGGTGTCGGCGATTTTAAGTTCGGCTTGCGGATGATGGCGTATAACGGCGAGCGCGATGGATTGCTGTTCGGGTTGGATGTGGTAACCCCCACAGGCGATCCGGATCGCGAGCTAGGCGGCGATACGCTCTTGCTGCCCTCGGCGAACTGGGTGCACGACTTCGGATGCGGGACCTACATGTTCAACGTCGTCACTTGGGAAATGCCGATCGACGTCGACCAGCCTGAAGATCTCTTCCTGTACGATCTCGTCGTGTTGCATTCGTTTTTGAACACGGCGGACTTTGCAATGTTTCGATATCTGACATCCAGCCTGGAACTGAATACCGAAGTCGTTATCAACGGGCCCTCGGCAGGAGATACCGTGGTCGATGCCACCCTTGGCCTGACCTGGTTGGTGGGCGATGAAAACGAACTTTCGGTGGGATGGAGCTTCCCTCTCTCCGGCGACCGTAACTTCGATACTCAATTGGTGTTCAACTTGATCCGGCACCTGTAATAACACCAATTTCCGCCGCCGCTCGCGGAAACGTAGACAGGTGCATCTGCGGAGCCAACAAACAGGTTCTTCCGCAGAATGTGTGGTTGGATTGCTGTTTCCCAAGGGTGGCCACAGCCACAGTCCGTCTGCCTGGGGAAGAAGAGTGAGCAGCGACAAGTCTGCGGAAATAAGCGGGTCGGTGGAGTAGATTCGGTTAAGAGTATTCGGTTAAGAGTACATTTCATCGCAGTCTTAACCGCCACCCTGAAACGGATACCCTTAACCGACCAGCCCCCCTCCGGGGACAACTGACTTTGCAACCCTGCCCGATGCCGCGAACGGCCGCCCCCCAAAAGGCAGTTGTCCCCGCCTGGTGCGCATCGCAGTCTTAACCGCCACCCTTAACCGGATACCCTTAACC
>WVZU01000433.1:0-3090 GCA_011772275.1 Planctomycetales bacterium
AAGCCAGCGAAGGAGGGAGGGGTACAGAGCGGGGCCGGTTTGCGGCGGCTGCCGGCCAGTTTTGCTTTTCCAAAGACGCAGATAGGATCAAATCGTTGGTCAGCTCGGAAAAAATTCACATCCTGGGCATCGGTGACGACGGGCTGGAGGGGCTCACCACCTCGGCTCGACAATTGGTCGAACGCGCCGATCTTCTGATGGGTGAAGAGGGGGTGCTCGCCCGCTGCGACTTGGGGACCAAGTTTGTCATCGGCGGTGACCTGGATGCCGCGGTGGCGCGGCTGGACGAACGGCCCGGCGAACGGATCGTGGTCCTGGCCTCTGGCGATCCCCTGTTCTACGGGTTTGCCCGGTACCTGTGCGATCGGCTGGGCAAGGATCGCTTTGAAGTCATCCCGCACGTGAGCAGCATGCAACTGGCTTTTGCTCGCGTCAAGGAGAGCTGGGAAGAGGCGTACCTGACCAACCTGGCCACCCACTCCCTGGCGAGTGTGGTGGAAAAGATACGCGTCATGGACAAGGTGGGCCTGTTCACGACTCAACAATACCCCCCCTGGGCTGTTGCCAAGGCGTTGCTGGACCAGGACATCGACTACTTTTCAGTCTACGTGTGCGAAAATCTCGGTTCGCCGGACGAACGGGTGACGAAAGCCGAGCTGGACGAGCTGTGCGACCAGCAATTTTCGCCGCTGAACGTAATGATCCTGGTCCGCAAACCCAACGCGCCTGACCGTCCCCGCGAGTTGGTGGGGCGTCGGCTGTTTGGCAATCCCGACGAAGCTTTTCGGCAGTCCAAACCGAAGTACGGTCTGCTGACGCCTGCCGAGGTCCGTTCCATGGCCCTGGCAGAACTGGACATTGGTCCGCACAGCGTTGTGTGGGACGTTGGTGCCGGCAGCGGCAGCGTGGCCGTGGAGGCGGCCTGTATCGCTGACGGTGGCAAGGCCTACGCCATTGAAATGGACCAGGAAGATTTCGAGCTGATCAAGGCGAACGCTCAAAAGTTTGGCTGCGCGAATCTGGTGGCCATTCTGGGCCGAGCGCCGGAGGCGTGGGCGGATCTGCCCGATCCGGATTGCGTGTTTGTCGGCGGCAGCGGACGGGAAATCTCGCAAATCGTCGAACTGGCCTATGCCCGCTTAAAATCTGGGGGTCGGCTGGTCGCCAACGTGGCCAGCATCGAGAATTTTGCTGAAGGCCACGAAACGCTGATGCGACTGGCCGGGGACGTTCGCTGCTGGATGATCAATGTCGCGCGCGGCACCTACCAGTTGGACCGCGTGCGTTTCGACGCGTTGAACCCTTGTTTCCTGTTGTCGGTGGTAAAAAACCAGTGAAGAGGGCAGCTTGCAGCGGGTCGTAGGCAGCCGGTGGGGAGCCTGGGGCGGGCAGCGAGCGGCCATTCAGTGGGCAGCAGGGAGTTTGACGCGACAAGCGGGGCAGGGAGTGGGCGGAGGGGAGGCCGTGGCATTGTCCCCTGGGCGATGCCGAGCTGGTCTACCCCGCGGCGGCCCAAGGTGGCGGAATCGCTGGGGGTTGAGCGGATAATTGTTTGTGCGAACCTTGTCGCGGGTCAGCCATGCCGGATCTGGATGTCATCGCCGTGGGAGCTCATCCAGACGATGTAGAAATCGCCTGTGGGGGCACGTTGGCATCGCTGGTCCAGCAGGGTTACCGAGTGGGCATCATCGATTTGACCGATGGCGAGCCGACGCCGCATTCACCTGGTCCGCACGTGCGGTTGGAGGAAGCGGCCCGGGCGGCGGCGATTTTGGGCGTGCAGGTCCGCCAGACGCTTGAGCTGCCGAACCGCCGTTTGTTCGATTCCTTTGAGGCTCGTCTGGCGCTGGCCAAGGAGTTTCGCAAATACCGGCCCAAGCTGGTGCTCGGTTTCGGTGACAAGACGCCGCTCGCATCGCCGGACCATTGGCAGGCGATGCAGATCACCGACGCGGCGGTGTTTTATGCGAAATTGACCAAGTGGGACAGCCATTTCGACGACTTGCCCGTCCACACCGTGTCCGCTCAACTTTACTACAGCCTGGCCCTGCAATCGTTGCAGTTGCCTCCGGCGGCCGGGCATTTTGTGGTGGACATCAGCCACACGCTGGACAAGAAGATGGACAGTATCGGGTGTTACCAGACGCAGTTTCCGCCGGCGAAAGGGTATGTGCTGGACCGGGTCCGAGCGGCCGCGCTGCATTTTGNNGCATTTTGGTTCGTCGGCCGGCGTGGCCGCCGGCGAATTGTTCCTGACCACCAGGACGCTCAGCACCAGCGATCCGCTGCAGTTTGTCTTGGGCGGCCGTTGCTGTGGACCATGATTCCCCGCTATCTGCCAGGCAAACCGCTGCCACCCTATACGTATCTGAGCGGCCACTTTCCCCATCCGATCCGCGATCCGGCAGGGCACATGTATGGCCAGGAAGAGACAGCGCCTTCTCTGCCCGATCCTCAACATTGGTCCGATTTGAGCGAGTATCTTTACGGGATCGACCTGTTCAATCATGGGTACTATTGGGAGGCGCACGAGCAATGGGAAGGGCTCTGGCTCGCCTGCGGTCGCACCGGCCCTCTGGGAGATTTTCTGAAGGCCCTGATCAAGCTCGCCGCGGCGGGCGTGAAGGCTGGCGAGCGTCGACCGGCGGGGGTCCAGCGGCATGCGCGTCGAGCGGCCGAGCTGTTGTGTGGCGTGCGGCAGCAGCTGGCCGGAAGTACCAACCGTTTTATGGGGCTTGACCTGGACCAGCTGGCTCGCCAGGCATCGGAATTAGCCCAGTCACCCTCCAGCCGGGCTGCCCAAGGGCCCCAGCCGAAAGTCGAACCGTGGCTGAATCTCCAACTGCGACCTGAGTGAATCGCAGGGCGGGTAGAGCTGGGTTTTGAAAGTTTTGCCGGGAGGCGGCCCATGGTCGGGCGGCGATTGCCTCAAAGGGGTACAACCAACAAAACTTAACGTGTCGCCGGCATCCCTTCCCCGCTGTCGGCGACTAACAGGTCCAGGACCGCCTGGATGTCGCTGGCGATGGGTGCGATCCATTCCATCCTTTCGCCGCTGATGGGATGTTGCAGGCACAGCCGGCGGGCATG
>WVZU01000433.1:3102-7976 GCA_011772275.1 Planctomycetales bacterium
TCGTCGTCGGCATTTTTGGTGAGCTGGCCACGGCTTACGGTCGCTTCACCACCATACAGCCGATCGCACAGCACGGGGTGGCCGATGTGCATCAGGTGCAGACGGATTTGGTGTGTGCGTCCCGTCTGGGGGAACACCTTCAACGCGGTATGGTGCCGGAATCGCTGCACAACTTCGTAAAACGTGACGGCGTCGCGGGCGGCGGGGTGATCACGGCGGATGGCCATTTTTTGACGCTGGTAGGGATGAGGACCGATCGGTTCGTCTATTTTGTCACGATCCCGGTCGACCACCCCACCGACGATCGCCAAGTACTCCTTTTCAATCTCGCGGCTTGCAAACTTTTCCGCCAGCTTGTGATGCGCCCTGTCGGTCTTCGCCACGACGATCACGCCGCTGGTATCACGGTCCAGACGATGGACAATCCCAGGCCGCGTCGCGCCCCCGACGGTGCTGAGCTGCCCAAAATGGAACGCCAGCCCGCTGGTCAGCGTCCCGGACCAGTGACCCTTGGCCGGGTGCACGACCATGCCAGCCGGTTTGTCGACCACGACCAGATGTTCGTCCTCGTAGAGAATCTCCAGTGGGATGTCTTCCGGCTGGGGGCCGGTTTGAGGAAGCGCCACAGGAAAAAATGTCACCCGCTGACCGGGCTGCAAGCGGTAAGCGACCTTGGCTTGCTGGCCGTCGACGCGAACTGCATCGGTGGGGATCAACCGCCGCAGAACCGAACGGCTGTAGTCAGGCAGCTGTCCTGCCAGGAAGACATCCAGGCGAAGGCCCGCATCCTGCTCGGCAACGACCCATGCCATGGCCGATGACCCGGCTTGGCGAAAGCCCCCTTGGCAAAGCTCGGTTTCGTCCATGGCGGATGGCGGTCAGGTTGTGTGGGGCTACCCATCGTGAGCAAAACCGGGCGCGGTCACGCTCTGGGCGTCTGGGCGCCTCGGCGCCATACCGTTCCCAAGTGACGGAATCATCATGAGCGGCAAGGCGCTAGCCGCCGGTTTTGCGTAGGTTTGCGATGCCAAGTTGCCAGCGGCTAGTCTTGGCGCGCCGGGACCGCTCATCCATTGAACCGGATTGGGCCCGTGCGTGGAAATGCGGGTCTCCATGGCCAGTTACCTTACGGCGCCCAGACGTTCAACAAGCATAAGGGTTACACAGAAAAGCCCGCCAGGCAACACCGTGCAGGAGAATCGCATCGCAGCTGGTGATGAGTTGGACGAGCGACGGGGGAACTTCGAGCAGCGGGAAGCCCAGCGGGAAGCAATGCAAGGTCCGCAATCAATCCGCGTCAGGTGGTGACTCGGGCGGGTCGGCGGCTGGCAGGTCGACGTCCAGACCCAGCGCCGTGTCGTCCAGGTAACGTTGGTAGTCAATCCGACCCGTGACCGGTGGCGGCTGCTGATCCAGTTCCAAATCGGGATACCGCGAGCCCGGAGCCTTGGGCGGGGCGGGCGGCTTCCATTCGGCAAATTTTTGATAGAACGTGTCGATCGACGAGAGCTGCAATTGTTGCGCTCGGGCTTGGGCTTGGTCGCGATAGGGTCCTGCGACTTGCTGGTAATATTCCCGTGCTTTGGCAAACTTCCGCTGCCACTCGTAGCTTTTGCCCAGCGAGAATAACGCGCGGTTTTTCAGGGTGGGGTCGTGCACGGCCTGAGCGACGATCTGGTACTGGTCGGCCGCCTGCTGAAAGTGCTCGCGGGCGGTGACCCTGTTTTCCCGCAACTGGGCTCGGCCACGCTCCAGATGAATATCGGCCAGCGAGAGCCTGGCCAGCGATCCCAAGGGTCGGCCGGAAAACTGATCCGCCAGCGCCTGCAGGTCGTCCAGCGCTTCGTTCAACTGGACCGGTTGATTGTCGGCGACGGCGCTAAAACCCTGCTGGCGCACCTCGTCGAAGGTGGCCCAGCCCTCGTTCAATTCGCTGGTCTGCCGAGCCGATCGTACCGAAAAGATCAGAATCGCCACCAGCAACACCAGCACCGCCGCGACGATCCATGTCACATACGGCTTGACGTCTTCGAGCTGCCCGCCAAGTTTATCGGCGAGCCAGTTGGTGTGCAGTTCCTGCCGGCGCTTGGCTTTCATCGAATTGTGTGCACGCGTTCCCGTTTGAGCAAACCGGGAGTATAGCGCCGCTGGCGGAAATTCGTCAAGGCCGCGCGTTGGTCTCGACACCTCGCCAAGGGGCAACCGGGCGGTTAAAGTGTCAGCGAGCGGGAACAACAGGACGACTGCGGATATTCGTTTTGCCCCTTTGCGCTGGCGGTTGTGGTTACCGCCGCTTAGCGACAGGCAGGCACGGAAACTCGCACAACCGCCGTTGTGCGTGCCGACCGGAAAAGTACCCCAAAAATGTGCTCGGCAATCGGAAAGCCGGATGCGATGAATCGACAATTGAATCGCGCTCAGCGCGCGGCCGTCGAAAACCTGGAAGGACCGCTGTTGGTTCTGGCTGGCGCCGGTACCGGCAAGACACGCGTGGTCACGTATCGCATTGTCAACCTGGTCCGCCACGGCGTGCCGCCCCAGCGGATCCTGGGCGTCACGTTTACGAACAAGGCCGCTCGGGAAATGCAACAGCGGGCGGCAAGACTGCTGGGACGCCACCGCAAGCAATCGCCAGAGATCTCCACCTTCCATTCCTTGTGTGTCCGGATCCTCAGGCGGCATATCACTCGGCTGGGCTATCCGGTCGGTTTCACCATCTACGATCGAAGCGACCAGGAAAGTCTGGCACGGGCAGCGTTGCGGGAGATGAAAATCAGCAGTGCCGAACTGCGACCTGCGGATTTGATTTACTGGATTGGGCAATGGAAGACGCAAGCGGTACGGCCGCCCGAGGCGATCCAGCGGGCCGAAACGGATCGTCAGCACCTGGCGGCCAGTGCCTACCGTCGCTATCAGGCCGCTCTCCAAGCGGCTGGTGCGGTCGACTTTGACGACCTGCTACTGCTGACTGAGGAACTGCTGAACCGGTTTGCTCCTGTTCGCCGGGCCGAGGCCGATCGATTCGATCACGTGCTGGTGGACGAGTACCAGGATACGAACCCCAGCCAGTATCGCATGGTGAAAGCCCTGGCGGGCGGTCATCGCAATTTGTGTGTGGTGGGCGACGACGATCAGGCGATTTACAGCTGGCGGGGCGCGAAAGTGGAACATATTCTGCGTTTCAAACTGGACTGGCCCGATGCGAAGGTCGTCAACCTGGAAAAAAACTACCGCAGCCGCCCCGAAATTTTGCGGATGGCCAATACGCTGATCACTTTCAATGCTTATCGTCACGAAAAACAACTTCAGCCCGCTCGGGCCGCCGGGGCCCGCCCGCGGATTCTGCAGCTGGAAGACGAGACCGAAGAAGCCCGAGCGGTGGTCAGCGACATTCGCCGCCAACTGGCGTCCGGTGTCCGACCCCAACAGATCGCGATCTTGTTTCGCACCAACGAGCAGCCGCGGCCGCTGGAGGCCGAGCTGCGACGAGCGGGCTTGCCGTACGTGCTGGTGGGCAGCCTGTCGTTTTACGACCGGCGTGAAATCCGGGACATCCTGGCTTACTTGAAACTGATCGTCGCTCCCGGCGACGACGTTTCCTTGTTGCGCATCATCAACCGTCCTCCGCGGGGCATCAGCCAGAAGATGGTGAGACTGCTGACCGAGTTCGCCGTCCAGGAGGGCTTGCCAGTTTGGAAAGTGCTAGAGAAGGCCGATTGCGTTCCGAGTGTCACCGCCAGGGCGGCCGATCGCGTCGGCAGTTTCGTGAGGCTGGTCCAGCATTGGCAAGCGGCGTTTGCCAAGTGCCGGTCCCTGACCACGACCGCCACCGACCTGGTGGCCTCCCTGGGATACCGCGAAGAATTGCGACGCACCTATCCCGACCCCAACGATTTTGAAGCCCGTTGGCAGGCGGTCGAACAGGTCATCAACGCGATCGGCAGCTACCAGAAGCAGGCCCGCCAACCGACGCTCCGCGGCTTTCTGGACGCCGTGGCCATCGATGACCGCCACGATGCGGACAAGGAAGAAAAACTGCAGCGCAACGCGATTGCCCTGATGACCTTGCACGCGGCCAAGGGATTGGAATTCCCGCACGTCTATCTGGTCGGTTTGGAGGAAGGCCTGTTGCCGCATCGCAAATCGATCGAGGCCGACGAGGGGGCTGTCGAGGGGGCCGTCGACGAAGAACGGCGGTTATGTTACGTGGGTGTCACGCGGGCCCAAGACTGCCTGACGTTGTCGATGTCCCTCACACGCCAGAAGTGGGGCAAGTCGCGCGACACCTTGCCCAGCCGTTTCCTATATGAACTGACCGGTCAGGCGGACCATCCCAAAGCGTCCGCCGCCCGCACCGGCCGCCCACCTGGGCGCCGGGCCGGTGGGAGAGCGGCCGCGGGAAGGTGAAGGCTGAAAAAGCACGCAGAGCGGACCTGTAAGCCGGGTTCTGTCGCGGCGGGCAGCCGCGTGATGGCCATTTATCTAGGACGCCGATTGCTCGGCGCCTCCAGCAGCCTACCCGGGAGTCGTCGACGGGTCGGACCAACCCGCATCCCGACAGGTCGGGATTGCTCCCTGTTTGGCCTTGCTCTAGGTGGGGTTTGCCTAGCCAGGCTGGTCACCCAACCTGCTGGTGCGCTCTTACCGCACCGTTTCACCCTTACCCCCTGGCAGCGCCGGAGGGCGGTCTACTTTCTGTTGCACTTTCCCTGGCCTCGCGGCCGGTGGGCGTTACCCACCACCCTGTCCTGCGGAGCCCGGACTTTCCTCCCGCCCCACCGGGGCCGGCGGCCATCCGGTCCGCTCTGCGTGCCTCTATTATAACGCCCGCCGGGGAGGGTGAGGGGGTGAGGGGGTGATGGGGTGAGGGGGTG
>WVZU01000433.1:8010-22166 GCA_011772275.1 Planctomycetales bacterium
CCCTCACTCCCCTACCCCATCACTCCCCTACCCCATCACTCCCCTACCCCATCACTCCCCTACCCCCCTGCCAGGCGGCCTTGCCAGGTATCGCGGCGGGCGAACGCTTCTTCGATCGCCTGCCGCACACCGGCCTTATCCAGGCACCAGGCGGGGGCCA
The DNA here is from genome assembly GCA_011772275.1 of Planctomycetales bacterium. Classification (GTDB taxonomy): domain Bacteria; phylum Planctomycetota; class Planctomycetia; order Pirellulales; family UBA7805; genus CS4-C045. Next base: position 8,171 of record WVZU01000433.1, read on the forward strand.
CGAAATAGTCAGGCGGGGCGTCCCCGCTGACGCGTTCCACCACATAGTGCTCTGGCAGCAGCTCCAGAAAATCGACCAGTGTCCGGACATAATCGTCCCGTCCCATCAACTGGACCTGGCCCGTTTGGACCTGGTCCGCCAGGGGCGTATTCTTGACGGCATAAAGGTTGTGCAGTTTGACCGCATCGATCTGCAGTCCAGCCAGTTCGCGGGCAGTGGCCAGCATGTCATCGCGTGTTTCGCCCGGTAGTCCCAAAATCACGTGTGCACAGATCTCAAAACCACGATCTCGGCTGCGGCGCACGGCATCGACGAAGGACGCGTGGTCGTGTCCCCGGTTCATCCATTCCAGCGACCGGTCGTGCATGGACTGCATGCCGTATTCGACCGATAGATAAGTCTGCCCCGCCATCTCGCTCAGCAAGTCCAGCACCTCATCCGCGACGCAGTCGGGCCGGGTACCGATAGCCAGCCCGATCACCCGCTTGTCTGCCAGTGCATCCTGGTAGACGGTTCGCAGCCGTTCGACGTTGGCATAGGTGTTGGTGGCGGGCTGGAAGTAGGCCAGGTAACCGTCGACATTTTTGTAGCGACGTGCCAACCGCCGAATGCCCTCGTTGATTTGTTCACCAATGGTTGTCCGTGGCAGTCTGCGGCTGGGGCTGAAGCTGCGGTTATCGCAAAAGACACAGCCGCCTACGGCGACCGTTCCATCCACGTTTGGACAAGTGAATCCCGCATCGACGCTCACCTTTTGAATTCGCCGACCGAAACGTTGGCGAAGAAAAAAGTTATAAGCGTGATAGGGCAGTCCCGCGGCCCGCCAGTTGCCAGCATGTATGGCAGCCCTGCTCATTGACGTGGGATCCAAGTCCAGATATAAAAAAGAGTTACTTTAAAGTACTATTGCGTATCCCGTTCGGCCGAACAAGTCCAAGCTTTCTTGTCCCTTGAGGGACTGCACGTGGTGACTGAAGACGCGACAGCTGAGAAGAACTACGGCGAACTTGTCCCGCAAGGTGGGGGCGACCCGATCCCCCTTTTCAAAAAGACGTTGTTGGTGGGTCGTCGCGAAAAGTGCGACATTGTCCTGCGCTTCAAGAACGTTTCCGCTCATCATTGCCAGCTGACCGTGCGGGGCGGATTCTGGTATATCCGCGACCTGGACAGCCTGAACGGCGTGAAGGTGAATGATGTGACGGTCACGCAGAAACGGGTCAGCCCGAATGACAAGATTAGCATTGCCAAGCATGTGTTCCGGATCAACTACGCGCCTAGCGACCTGGGCGCGGTCGGCCCCCCGCCACCGGACGAACCGGTCGAGGACATTATGAAGCAGTCGCTACTGCAGCGGGCGGGCCTGGAAAAGAAACATCGGGCTCGGCTGCGTCAAGAATCGCGACGGTACGATGTTACCGACGACTCGGCTGGACAGCTGAAACAGCGATCGGAATCTTGATCCGGCGGCGAAGCCGCGGGTGGGGGCTGTTGGCCGCCGTTGAAATCCACCGGCGCCGATCCGCTCGCCCGCCGGAATGGCTCTGGTTTTCTCAATGTCCAAGAAAAAGAAAAAGATCCGCACCGCTTTTCGCAAGAATCGGCAGGTCCGTACCCGTCACCGCGATCTGACACAGCAGGTGGAACAGGAGCGATTCCACGAGGATGACGAATTTCGCGAAGAGCGAATTACGGGCAAGGGCGAGCTGGTGCGCAAGCGAACGGTGGTGGGCGAGCCGGTGGAAGCGCAGGAAACGGGTTTCGAAATTCTTCCAGACGTCGATCTATCGGTTTGCCGCCCGGGCCGCGTGCTGCAGGTGCAAGGCTTGATCAGCGTCGTCCAGGCAGAAGACGGGACGATCTATCGCTGTGCCGTGCGCCGCCTGCTCAAGACGCTCAGCACAAAACAGCGGCACGTGGTGACCGCCGGGGACCGTATCTTGTTCCGGCCTGCGGGCACCGAGGGAATTATCGAGCGGATTGAACCGCGCCGGCGGGTGTTAAGCCGCACGAGCCGCCGCCGCCGCCACATCCTGGTTGCGAACGTGGACCAGATGTTGATCTTGGCCAGCGCGGCCGAGCCGGATTTGAAGCCGCATCTGATTGACCGCTTTCTGGTGACCGCGGAAAAATCAGAAATTCGGCCGCTGATCTGCATCAACAAAATGGACCTGGTCGACGGGGCCGAACTGCAGCCAATGGTCGGAGTCTACGCTCAAATGGGATATCAGGTTCTGCAGGTTTCGGCGAAAACGGGGATGAATGTGGGTCAGGTGCGGGACGCGCTCAGCGGTCAGGAGACGGTGATTTGTGGGCAGAGCGGCGTGGGGAAGTCGTCGCTGCTCAATGCCGTCCAGCCCGGCCTGAATCTGCGCACTGCCACGGTCAGCCCGGATACCGAAAAAGGACGGCATACCACGACCACCGCGGTGTTGCTGCCGCTGCCCTTCGGAGGCTACGTGGTCGATACGCCGGGGATCCGGCAGTTTCAATTGTGGGATGTCATCCCCGAAGAAGTCGCCGGCTACTTCCGCGACATTCGACCCTATGTCAGCTTCTGCCGTTTTCCCAATTGCTCGCATACCCACGAATCCGAATGCGCCGTCAAGCATGCCGTGGCCGACGGCCGCTTGGACATGCGACGCTATGACAGCTACTGCCACATGGTCCTGGGTGACCAGGTCCGTATTTAAGCTGCGGGGTTCGCGTTCAGGGTATTCAGCCATTTTCCTGGAAAGGTGCCAGCTGCCATGGCGAATGGTTGCCGGGGCTAAGCGGGCGAACTCCAATCCCTTCACGTGATGGGCGGTCTGTTCGGCAACCGCGAAAGCGGTGACGGGAAAAAGCTCAAGGCGCCAGCCCCAGGAACCGCGATCCGGTAAAAAAACCAGCCGCCAAGCGGCGCCAAGCGCCAGCCCCGCGTCCGGGCCAGGTCGGATCAGGGCGGCCCGGTTGCCGGAAAATGGCACCAAGACGGGCATGAAAACGGTGGTGCGTAACTGTTGAGGTGCTGGCAGGTTGAGCGATCCTGGCGTGACGAGATCAGAACGGCGAGGTATACTTAGAAGAGTCGAGGGCGGAGCCGACAAGAGCGCCGTAAGGCGATGGGCTTGGTGTCGACTTCAGCACCTCATCCGATTCCACTTAGAGGAAATCAACCAACGTGAAGGAAATGACACGTGTGGAGGGTGTCCGCAGCGAAGCGGCTGTCCTCGTCGGTGTGATCCTGCCCGATCAGAAGTCTTCTCAGGAACCGCTCGCCGAAATCGAAGGCCTCGCGGAGACCGCTGGCGCCCGCATTGCCGGCCGGCTCACTCAAAAACGCGATCGGCCGGACCGTACGACCTATCTGGGGAAGGGCAAGCTTGCCGAGCTGGACCTTTTGGCCAAGGCCACGGCGGCGGATGTCATTATCTTTGACAACGATCTGACACCTGGTCAGACCCGCAACCTGGAAAAGACGACCGGTCTGAAGGTGTTGGACCGGACCGAGTTGATCCTGGATATTTTTGCCAGTCGAGCGAAGACGCACGAGGCGCGGCTGGCCGTCGAATTGGCTCAGCTGGAATACTCCCTCCCGCGGCTCAAGCGGATGTGGACTCACCTGTCGCGGATTGAGGGCGGCATCGGTATGCGGGGACCGGGGGAAAAGCAGTTGGAAGTCGACCGCCGCCTGGTGGAAAAGCGGATTCGGGACCTGAAGCGGGATCTGGATGTGATTCAGCGTCGCAAGCAACAAACGGTCGCAGCTCGGCAAGGCCACATGACCGTCTCGCTGGTTGGCTACACCAATGCCGGTAAGAGCACGCTGATGAACACATTGACCGGCGCGGACGTGCTGGTCCAGGACCAGCTGTTTGCGACCTTGGACACGCGCACGCGCCGCTGGCAGTTGCCTGGCTGGGGTCCGGTGTTGTTGAGCGATACGGTAGGTTTCATTCGCGATCTGCCCCATAGCCTGATTGCCAGCTTTAAAGCCACCTTGGAAGAAGCTCGACAAGCCAACCTGTTGCTGCATGTCGCCGACGCGGCGAACCCCAATGTGCTGGAACAGATCACGGCGGTCTACAAGGTGTTGGAGGAGATCAGTATCGAGGAGAAAGACACCTTGCTGGTGTTGAACAAAATTGATCGGGTCGGTCACCGCAGTCGCATCGACGCCATTCTGGCTCGATATCCCAATGCGATCCCCATCAGCGCCGTAACCGGCGAAGGTAGCTCGAACCTGGCGTACGCAGTCAGCGACGCGTTGAGCCACTCGTTTATGGACCTGGACGTGGAAACGAACGTCGGCAACGGCCGGTTGCTTTCCTACCTGGCGCGGCATGGCGAGGTTCTTTCACAAACGTATCATCAGCAGGATCGGGTAACGGTGCATTGCCGCATCCCGCGGGAATTTGTCGGCAAGATTAACGGCGAAGGGACGTCGGTTCGTCGTCATGAAGTCAGCGGCAACGGCGACAGGCTGCCGGAATTTGCGGAGGGTATGGCCGCCGACGGGGCGGCCTGACGTCCTGTCGAGCTCGTCCAGCGAGCCGGCAGTCTTTTTTCCCACCGAGCAGGGGATGACAGAATTGGCAAGGGATGCCGAGGGAGAGGAAAAAGAGACTCCCGCCCCCCTGTTCTGCGTCCCAACCTACTACAGCACGGCAAAGGGGACTCTCGTTGGCCGAACGACAGATCCAGGGGTTGCGGGCGATCGTGACGGGGGCGTCCAGCGGGATTGGACGCGCGGTCGCGGGCGAACTGGTCCGGCAAGGCGGCCACTGCGTTGCCGTCGCTCGTAATCAGACCAAACTTCAATCGCTGCAGGATGAAATCAAGTCCGCCGCAGATTCCGGCGGGTCCCTGGAAATCGTCCCTGGCGATATCACCGCGGCCGAGACACGTCAGCGAGCGGTCCAGCAAGCGGTCCGCTGCTGGGGGGGCCTGGATGCGCTGGTCAACAATGCAGGCATCGCCGCTTTCGGACGTTTCGCCGATGGTCAGCCGGAACGCCTGCGGCAGATTATGGAGGTCAACTTTTTCGCCACCGTCGAGATGATTCGTGAAGCCTTGCCGGTGCTGGGACAGGGCCACCGGCCGATCATCGTCAACGTCGCATCCATTCTGGGGCACCGTGGTATCCCGCGAATGTACGAATATTGCGCCAGCAAATTCGCCTTGCAGGGACTGAGCCAGGTGTTGCGAGTGGAGCTTAAGAAAAAGGGGATTGACTTGTTGGTGGTCAGTCCCGGCACGACGCAAACGGACTTTTATGATCATGTGGTGCACGGCCGTGGAGATGCTCCTTGGAGCAGCAGCTACCGCGTCATGCCGGAGGATGTGGCACGGGCAACGGTCAACGCGATGCGGCGCGGTCGGCGGGAGATCTTTCCCAACGTGATGGGCCGCCTGCTGGTTTGGGCAAACCGCATCGCACCGTCGGTGGTGGATCGGTTCCTGGGCCGCTATGCCTGAAACACCCGGCCGCGCCTCCCACCCGCTCACCCGGCAACCTGGGGCCTGGCGGAGGCTTGGCCAGGTCGAGCTACCTGGGGTACGATCCAGTCATGCGCGAGCCAGAATCTGTGGAGATCCTTTACGAGGAGGGACCCTGTTTGGTGGTCTGCAAGCCCTCGGGCGTATTGACGCAGGCGCCGGCCGGTATCGACAGCATGGAGGTCAGGATAAAAGCGTATCTGCGAGCTCGCGAGCAGAAGACAGGGAATATCTATCTGGGCGTGCCCCACCGCCTGGACCGGCCCGTATCCGGCGCCATGGTTTTTGCGCGACACTCGCGCGCCTGCCGGCGCCTCTCTGAACAGTTCGAGGGCCGCACGGTGGGCAAAGTCTATTGGGCTTGTGTCGCCGGCCAGGTGGAACCGGCGGAAGGGACCTGGCAGGATACGATGCGGAAAGTGCCTGGCGCGGCGCGTGCCGAGCTGGTGGGGGAGGCGCATCCTGACGCGCGGCCGGCGACGTTGCATTACCGCACGCTGGGGCGGACGCGGCATGGCTGCTGGCTAAAGATCGAGCTGGAGACGGGCCGCACGCACCAGGTCCGCCTCCAAGCGGCGTCCCGCGGCCATCCGGTGCTGGGAGACGGCCTCTATGGATCCACGATCGCCTTCGGCCCGCAGACCGATGACCCCAGACTGCGGGCCATCGCCCTCCACGCTAGGCGCCTTGCCTTCCAGCATCCCATGACCCGGCAGGAGGTTGTCGTCGAAGCCCCGCTGCCGACAATCTGGGAAGAGTTGCTGCCCACCTGAAGAGGGACCTCTGTCGGCCGCTGGCGGCTGACCCCCAAAGAACCTGCTGTCGAACTGGAGAATGGATCGACCAGCCGAACCCCCCAAGGTACCCTCGACCGTGCCGACCCCCCGGTTACTCGCCGGAGATTTTCCGGCCTTTGATGACCCGGAACATGAACAGCAAGACCAAGGCGCCTGCGGTGGCAATGCCGAGATTGCCGATTGTCGAGCTGGCTTCGATGCCGGCGAGCTTTCCTAACAGTCCGCCCACGTATGCGCCGGCCAGCCCGATCAGCATCGTGATAATGATCCCGCCGGGATCCTTGCCCGGCATGATCAATTTGGCCAGCGCGCCAGCCAGGAGGCCAATCATCGCCCAGTACATATAACTCATTTTCACAGTTTCCCAGATTTTGCGCGTCTCGGCTGATGCCGCAGGCCAGCCTGCGTGCCGATGAAGCCCAATTGGCGCTGCGGCCGGCGTCCTAACAGCCGTTTGCCAGGTGTTTGATTAACGTGACCTGGTTGCCCTGTTCATTAAAAAACACTTCGTCCATCACGGTCTTCATCAGCAGCAGGCCGCGGTCGGCTTGTTGTTCCGACGTCGCAGCTGTGGATAGCGTTGCAACACGGTTCACGTCAAAACCAGGACCCTCGTCGCGGACGACCAGCCTGACCGTCTGTGGGCTCAGCGAGACCGCCACATGGATTTTGCGATCGCCGTACGGTGCCTGCCCACGACGTTCAGCGACCGGATCCCTATTGATGCCGCGCAGCTGATCTTCACGCGCAGCCTCCAGCTGATCCGAGGTGATTTCCAGGTTGCCCCGGTAGAGTGCGTTGAGCAGCGCTTGTTCCAGGGCCACACCCATTTGGAGTTTTTTGGATTCGCCATTTATGTGCAAGCCGCCCAGGCTGTGCAAGACCAACTGGACCAGCGGCTCGATCAGCGCCGGGTCACTTTCAATTTCAAACTCAAAAAATGTCTCCTTGAGACATTTCATCAATTCGGTCGTATGGCGATTGGCCTCTAAGATTGCCAGTACCTGGTGGACCATATCGAAGAGGGAATCGTCAAGCTGAGCCTTGGGGACATAGCTGGTCGCTCCGGCTTGCAGCGCTTCGACTGCCATCGCTTCACTGTCCAGGCGGGTCATGAAGATGACCGGGATATCCGAGTGATGGACATTGATTTGCCTTAGCAGTTCCAGGCCGTCGGTGTCCGGCATCTCCATGTCCGTGATCACCAGGTCAGGCCGGTATTGTTGGATCTGCTGTAAAGCCTCGAATCCGCTGCCAACCGCCTGGACCTGCAGATTCTCGTCCCTGGCCAACAAGCCAGCAATTCGCTCTTGTTCCGTCGGCGATTTGTCTACGACAAGGACTTGGGGCATGCGTTGAGGTATGCAGAACCAGTCCCGGATAACGGGCAGCGGCGTTAATCTGGGAGAAACATTTGCCTGGACAAGTTCGCCAGAGACGCAGCACGGCGAGGGCGTGTCGCTGCCCAGCGGCCAGCCCCGCGCAAAGCCTCTGGCATGATTCTACCTTTCCCGCGGTAAGCCGCAACCAGTTTGCCGGCAGACAAGCCGTCGAGTGTTCTGGTGGCTTGCTGTGTGGCGGGTAAACTTCAGCCGGGGCACGTGACCCCGGCCGTTGGTGCTCAGCTGCTGTGGACTTCTTGTTCTTCCTGGCCCGCTTCCCCATGGGGCGAGGTCGGTTCTTGCAGACGAGAGCGCGGGGTCTTCACCGATTTTCTGGGCTGCTGCCGAGCAGGCGGCGTGCCAGGCGGTAGCCGAGCCGAGCCAGCAGGAGGGCCAGCAGGCAGGCGACCAGGGCGGCCAGCAGCGGTACGAGGATGGCCAACAGCGAGAGGAAGACCGACAGGACCCATTCGCCGGTCGCCACCAGCGGATTGCCAAGACCTCCGGTGGTGGCCGACGAACCCAGCCGCACTCCCACAGTGGCCGCCTTGATCGTTCCCGCGATCCCCCCGCCGGCGATGATCGCCACGGACCACTTCAGCAGCGGATCGACGTCGGTCACATAGGCTGCCGAAGCGACGATTCCGGCCATCACGGCCGCCGGCGTGGCGACCGAGTCCAGCAGATTGTCCAACCAGGGTACATAATACGCGCCGATTTCCAGGACCGTCGCGGCAGCCAACGCCACGATGGCAGGGGTTGTGGCAAGCCATTCAAAACCGGCGGACAATTCCAGATATTCGGCGCGAGTTGCCAGGCTGGCCAGCAGGAAAGGCACAAAAACCCGGAATCCACACGATGCGGCCAGGCCGATTCCAATGCAGAGGGCAATCAGCGTTTCTGGCAGATCGGGCAAATTCATGGCCCTTCATCGCTGACAGGCGGCTGGAAAAACTTCGAAAACAAGATCAGGCTGCCCAGCCCGATCAGCAGCAAGGACATTTCGGTTTGCCAGTTTAATTTTCCTGCTTGTCGTCCCACCCACAGGACCGCCGCCAAGATCAAGAAGAAACCCAGCACCATCGATGCGGGATGGATCCCCTGCACCATCCGCATCCAGACCCTCGCGGCAGCCCGAACCAGCGGCCGGAACCAGCGCAATGCGCGGACGATGTACCTGCTGGTCAACAGCCAACCGATCCCGACGACGATTTGTAACACGGGTGCGACCAGCTGGCTCTCATTGTGCGGCATCGAGAAAAACGAGCTCCCGCTACGAGGAAACGAAGGTGAGCGTTCCTCAATGTACGCCGGGCTTGCAAGCCAGGCAATATTCGTTCCCGCTCGTCCTGGCAGCCTCAACATCGATGCAGCCGCCGGCTCCAAGGCGGGTCCTTTGGAAATCAATCAAGCAGCCTGGCGCGCTGGTTGGAAAAAGGTTCCTCACGGCTGCCTCGCGTTGCAGCCAACCCTTTTGCCGGTGCCCGCGGCCGCCGCGGTTGAGCGGACCCCTGGGCGGACCCAGATGCCACTCGGCCGATGTACCAATCCACCAGGTTCATTCTCGGTCATGCCAGATGTACCGATGCAAGTCCAGTGGCGTCAGGCGGCAGGTTTCACATCCCGTTCAGCTGTAGGAACAGCCTTTCCGACAGAAGGTCAGTGTGTCAGCACCCCGGCTGCTGAGTGCTACCTTGGCGCGAAGGGATGGCGTTTTCGCCTGGGGTCGGGCTTGAGCAGCCGGGGTGCTTCTGGGGTGCTACGGCGCGTGAGATACCAGCCGGCAGGGCGGTTTCACATCCAGTTCAGCCGCAGGAACAGCAAAACTTGTCCGGCCACCAGCACCATCATGGCGCAAAGGGATTGTGTTTCCACCTGGGGTCAGTGTGTCAGCACCCCGCCAGGAGCGTCAGCACCCCGGCTGCTGAGTGCTACCTTGGCGCGTAGGGATGGCGTGTTCACCTGGGGTCGGGCTTGAGCAGCCGGGGTGCTTTTGGGGTGCTACGGCAAGCAGGGATGGCGTTTCTGCGTAGGTTCAGGCCTTGCCTGCCCCGTTCGGTGGGCCCGGTCAACGTGGGGGCTGTCGGCCAGGCAGGGAAAAATGGGTGCGGCGACGATGGGATACGAGCGGAAGATCGGACACGACCGCATGGGCCGGCTCTTCAGGCCACGCCCGGCGTATTGGCAGCCTGCAGCGGAATGGCCGAGTAGATTTTGCAGGCTGGGGATGGTGCGAGAATCCGTGATGATACTTACCGTTATTGTATTTGAATGAGCGACAGGGAGGATTTATGATGTCACGTTGTTGTATGCCGATGATCGTCACCTGGCTGGGGATCGTCTTTTCTCAAGGAATGCCCGTTATGGTGTATGCAGAAGACCCGGCTGATCGGATCGCAAGCAAGGTATTGCGGCACGTGGTCTTATTTAAGTTCACTGCGGAAACAACCCCGCAGCAGGTGCATGAAATCGAGCAGAGGTTTGCCGCCTTGCCGGAGAAAATCGACACGATCATCGATTTCGAATGGGGGACCGACGTAAGTGTCGACGATCGTTCGCAAGGCTTTACACATTGTTTCCTGGTCACGTTCCACGACCAGGAGGGCTTGGCGCAGTACCTGCCCCATCCTGCGCACCAGGATTTTGTAAAGCTGCTCAAACCGCGCCTGGCCCAGCTGTTGGTCCTCGATTATTGGGCTCAGCGGTAATGCTATCGGCCACGGCTCGTATCGTGGCGTTGCCCCGCCAACTTGGCCAATTCGCCCGTTCCCTCCCAGCTTGGCTTGACCGCCAACCCTCCTCCTGCCACACTCCGCGCCGCATCCCCCCCATTCTCAGAAAGGAGCTTGACGATGGAGCGTTGGCGGTTGCCAAGTGCTGTGGTTGTGTGTGCCTGGGCCTCCTTGCTGGCCGGTTGCAGCCAGCCCGGACCGTCCGCGACCGGCGGGAAGGATGCTGTCGGTGTCTCCCAGGGGTCAGGGCCACGGGCCAGCGTGGCCCAATACTTGGAAGCGGTCCGGATTGGCGATGCGGCCACGGTCAATCAGCTGCTGACTTCGCGAGCGAGGCAAAAGACTGCCGAGCTGAAGGTCGCCGTGGCCCCACCTGGCAGCGACACGGCTCAATATGAAGTGGGGCAGGTCCGCTATCTTTCCCAGGCCCAAGACACGGCTCATGTGGCCAGCCGCTGGACGGACCTAGACGACAAGGGCCAACCGCAGTCCTTTGATGTGACCTGGATCATGCGCCAGGAGCCGGACGGCTGGCGGGTGGTCGGCATGATGGGGCAGTTTATTGAGGATCAGCCGCTGATGGTCTTCAATTTTGAGGACCCTGTGGAGGTCCTCCGCCGGCAGACTCATGCCCAGGAGGAGCTGGCCCGGCGAGCGGCTGGTCAGCGCCAAGTACAGGCAGATCAAGCAGATACGTCACGACAATGAAATAAACGTCCATTGATGCGAGTCACCAAAATCCCCGCAAAGATTGCGGGGATTTTTTTATGGTCAGGAGGGGTCTGGACAGGGGAGGTGCCTGTGGGCCAAGCTACTACCTCCTGCCCTAAAGGACCCAACATTTAATCTCGCCTAAAGGTCCATATTTTTCCTCCCTTAGCCGGTTGACATAAATTAAGGCCGTGTTATTTTACCGGCCTAAGTAACGCAGACATATTGTGCTGTTTAACCGGAACATTTTACCTAGACGTTCAAGGGTAATATCTGTCGGCCGACAAAAGAGCCGTCGTCGGCGGGGCAGATCGAGCAGTGGGACGGCAACGAATCACAGGTTAGGTACCTGGTATGGAGGATTTCAGGATGAATCGTACAGTTGTTTTTGGGATCGCAATGTTGGTTGCGATCGTGGGGCTGACCCTGACGGGTGGCCAGAAGGAAGCGGAAGCCGGTTGGGGCTGTCGCGGCGGCAAGCATTGTCGCGGTGCGGCTCGGTGCAGCGGCGAGACGGTCACCGATGACGCCTGCTGTGGCCATCGCGCTCGACGGCACCGCTGTGACGGCGATTGCGGTTGCCGTGGCCGTCGCGCTTGTCGTGGCGATCATGGTTGTCGTGGTCGTCGGCGTCGCTGTGGTGGCGAGCCGGTAGATTGTTGTGGCCATGGCTCGGCCGCTCCGACCGAATCCGGTGCGCCGGGAACGGGCGACCCGGTGCCTGCGGCACCGGCACCCAAGGAGGCGTCGCACGCCACCCCGCTGCGCGTGGTCTCCTTCCGTTAAATCGAGGCTTAGCCGCCTGGAAGACAAGTCAGGACGATGATTGTCAAAGGCCGGATCTCAAGGAGGTCCGGTCTTTTTTATTGGTCCGCTCTCCAAGGGCGGCGACGGCCTTTAAGACGCGGATTTTTTGAACAGAGTATGACGATGACCCACGCGGGCGAAGGCGATGCTGCAGGAGCTGGGCAGGTGAAACTGCCATCCTCTGGATTGCGGTCCGTGCTGACCTTGCTCTTGTTGTTGCACTTGTTCGCCCTTTTTGTGGCGGTTGTCAGCAATTTCGGCGCTCGTAGCGGCCTACGGCTGCAGTTGCGTGAGGTACCGGGTGTGCGCCCCTATCTGCAATTGTTGAATATGGATACGGCCTGGAATTATCACCTGGTGTTTGGCACACGCGAAGACCGGGATTTTCACTGCGAGGTCGTATTGCAGCCCGGGGGGCGATCCTCGGCCGCGGAGAGCGGGGGTGGGGACCGGTCGGAGGTCATTCCGCTGATGCCGGCCGACGTCTGGCCGGGCAGCCGCGGCCGTCGGTACCTGATGCTGGCCTACAACACGGCCGCCAACGCGGGGAGTGATCAGGTCGAGAGCGTGCTGCCCGCCGCGTTGGCCAGCGGGATGCTGAGGCAGCGCGGCGTGAGCGAGGGGACCCACTTGTTTCGTTGTCTGGGCCTGGAACCTGCCAGCCGGGATGCCGCCGCAAGTCAACGCCCGCAACGCGAGCCGCTGCCGCGCGTGGTTTACGAGGCGGACTTGCTGCCGGGCACCAGCGGATGGGAGCCGGTCAAACGGAGTGATGTGACAGAAAGAACGGAGTCCCGTTCGGCCGAAGACCAACGATAAGAATCGATGAGGCGCTGGCCTTGCGAGATTATTTTACGAAACTTCTGGAAACGACCGGTACCGCGTGGAATCGTTTTTGGTTTACCCCCGCAGAAGCTTTGCCGCTGGCGGTCATCCGGATTGCCACGGGACTGGTCGCGCTGTATCTGCATGCCACCTACAGCTGGGATATCGTCTATTTTTTGCAAACAGGCGGCTTGTTGCCGGTAGCGCTGAACGAACAGCTGTTTGACGAAGGCCTGCTCAACCCGGCACGGCTCTCCTACCTCTCCTACCTCTACACTCCCAGCGAACTGTACGTGGCTCATGCGCTAGGCGCTGGGGTGCTGTTTTTATTTACGATTGGCTGGTACAGCCGGATAACCGCTCCGCTGGCCCTGGTAGTGAGCTTGTCTTATGTGCATCGAGCGGCGGTGGCAACGTCAGAAGTCGAGCCGATTCTGACCATGCTGCAATTTTATCTCTGCCTGGGGCCCTGTGGAAAAACCTGGTCGGTCGACAGCTGGCTGGAAAGAAGAAAGCGTCTGCGGGGTGTGCTCATCGAACCGCCACTGCCCACCAGGTTCCTCTCTGCCAATGTCGCTTTGCGCTTGATCCAGGTGCATACGGCCCTGGCTTGTTTAATGATGGGTTTGGCCAAGCTGGCGGGGCCTGGCGGCCTGGAAGACGTGGTCGCTTGGCGCGATGCTTGGGGCACCGGCGATGCGGTCTGGATCATGTCCGCCCGGCCGCTTTCCCCGATGGTCGATTTGACGTGGCTGCGTGATGCGCCGTACGTGCTGCAGGCTTGGACCCATGCGATCGTGGTTTTCGAAATCTTGTTCGCCGTATTGGTCTGGAACCGCACGCTACGCCCGCTCATGTTGGGATGGGCGGTTGTGCATTGGGGCCTGTTGGCATTGATCAGCGGCGTACCCGTGCTCTCCGTACTAATGGTTATCGCCAACGTGGCCTTTCTCGAATCGGTTTTTCTGCGGAGTCTGCTGGAGCGGGCCAAACCCCAGCCAGCGGTCCAGGCGCGTTGCTCGCAGGTGGCCGCCTGAAGACAGGGCAGGGTTGGAGAAGGTCGGCCGGGCGACCGGTTCCGGGCTGGAGAGGGGAGACTTGCCGGCCAGGGCGGGAGGTGCCAGGGCCCGCCGCGGGAGTCCAAGTTTGGGGCGGGGGATGCTGCTTGTTAAGTTACCTCATCTTCAAAAAAATGCCCGCACCTGGCGCAGACTTTGATGGTTTACCGAAGAGCACCCCGGCTGCTCAAGCCCGACCCCAGGCG
>WVZU01000433.1:22222-23526 GCA_011772275.1 Planctomycetales bacterium
CACTCAGCAGCCGGGGTGCTGACAACCACCGCCGCCCGCCAAGCACCCTGGCTTCTGAACGTTGGCCCCTGAACAACGCAAGACACAGCTCGGCCGTTGGCCGCAACCAAAACATGAGACTCTGGNNTTCTTAGATCTAAAAAGTCCCGTCGTGGGTCTCTAAAGAAGCAAGTCGCCAAGATGCTGTAACACTACACGCCATCTTCGTTACCTGGTGGTGGCTCGCGCGCCATTGTTTTTCTTTCTCAAGCGGCGCCCTTGCGGATGAACCGAAACCTGGCTTGTTAAGGGAGGATCGTTATATTAGCCTTGTTAGTAGTGGTTGTGATTGTGATTGCGTTCCACTTGATGGCTTAACGCATTTGCACGTTTTAGGGTTGTTTAGATTTTCAGAAACGACGTTTTCGTCATGGTACGAATTAACAAAAACGAACATCGGATGGGTTTCACCTTGGTGGAACTTTTAGTAGTGATTACCATCATCGGCATTCTGACTGCCATGCTGTTACCGGCGGTCCAGTCCGCCCGCGAGTCGGCCCGTCGCATTCAGTGCGCCAACAAATTGAAACAGATTGGGCTCGCCCTTCACATTTACCATGACACGCACCAAGCATTTCCTCCGGCTTGCATCAGCGTTTTGAACACGTTTCCTTGCTTCAATGGAGGGGGAAACGACAACACTATAAATTCGCACAACAAATTCACGCGGGCACCCTGGACGGTGTTGATTCTGCCATTTTTAGAGAAGAAAAATCTGCATGCGCAATTCAACTTCGCAGGGACGTTCAACGGCTTCATTCCGGACGCTGGAAACCCAAACAGTGATAACCGTTCGGCCCAAGAGACACCTCTGGGATCGTTTCAGTGCCCGTCAGATCCCCGTTCCCATGCAGATCAGGCGACTAATAGTTACTGCGCCGTCATGGGTGGCGGCGCCGCTGCGGATGCGGTTTGTGTTTCAAGCGGACGGAGTGACTTAGTCTTTTTCAACAACGGGATTTTTTACCAGAACTCCGAGACAAGGATGGCAGATATCGTTGACGGAACAACCAATTGCTTCATGGTCGCGGAAGTGAAGGCCGGTGGGGCAGCCAACGACGGCACGTACGGCACGAGTTGGGCATCTAGCTTTCGGACCCAGGGCGCACAATGGTCCTTCCCGCTCAATTCGGTCGCGGCGGTGCAACCCATCAACCTGCCGGGAGTGAGTTCTGTTATTGTTTACGACCGATTTAGCAGTTATCATCCCGGCGGCTCGATGGTACTGATCGCCGATGGATCGGTTCAGGTTTTGGCGGAAACCA
>WVZU01000034.1:0-3295 GCA_011772275.1 Planctomycetales bacterium
TTCTCACCCGGGTAGGTCCCCTTCTTTAATCCACCCAGGTCGCGGGGAAGCGGGGAGTTGCTCAAGTCGCAATTCCTGATCGTCAGGTTGTCCCAAATGCCACGCTCGCCCTGCACGCAATCTCCAGAACAGTTGGAAATCGTGCAGTTTTCGATCGTCAGCCGTTGAGCGTTCGTGGTCACGATCCCGTGCACGTCATGCCGTACGTTGTTCTCAGCCCAAAGGTTTTCGTAGATCAAGCAATTACGGACGACCGCGTCGTCGCCGTCAATGTCGATGGCATGATGAGCGAAATGGAATACCTCGCAGCTATCCACCAGCAGGCCGTCACTGGCCGATTCCTCGTCATCAACGTCCGATGCGTCGATGCCTTTCAGCAGCGTGACAAACTGGCCGTCCAGGGCCAGCCCCCGTATCGTCACCTGGGGACTCTCCACCCGAATCAGCTGGCCCTTGTTGGTTTTTGGATTCTTGGCGAAGGTTTTCGAGGCCTCCAGTCGAGCAGCACGAGGGTTGGCGGCAGCCAGCGTAATACCCGGCTTGGTGATCCGCAGCGTTTGCGAAACCGGGTACACACCGTCTTCCAATACCACCGTCCCCCCTGAGGCAACCGCATCGACCGCCTCCTGCAGGTCGTCACCCGGCCCCACAACCACCCTCTGAGGCGGTACCAGCAAGTAAACCGCTGCAGCAGCAAATACGCCAACCGCCAAGAGTACGCCAATTCCTTTCCGTTTTCGCATCTATCGATCCTCTCGGCCCACCTTTCACTCCAGACCACAAGTGAGGGACAGGGGGCCAGCCCGGCAACAGGGCCTCCCCATTCCCCTCAACACACCACAACTTTCCCTTCATAATCCCTCGCGACCTGCAACGCCACCCAAAAAACTACAGCAAACAGAGAAACAGAAAAACCACAGGAAAAACCAAAAAGGAAAAACCACAGGACATGCAATGCAGTCAGAAAAACCACAGGACATGCAATGCAGGGTAGAATCCACAGGACATGCAATGCAGGGTAGAATCCACAGGACATGCAATGCAGTGTTGGTGGCGTTTCGGAGCAATACACGGCAACTAAACCTTTTCCCTGAGGCACGTTACAAAACCCACGGCGGTTCCGCTTGCATTGCCTGTCCCGTTGTTGCGCGTTGTTGCGCCGTTGTTGCGTTGTCCCGTTGCTGCGTTGTTGTTCTGTGGCCAAGATTGAACAGCCGAGGTGCTTGGCGAGTGGCGGTTGTATCAGCACCCCGGCTGCTGAGTGCTATCTTAAAGCGAAGGGAGGGCGGTTCCGCCTCGGGTCAGCCTTGAACAGCCGGGGTGCTTCTGTGCCGGAATACCAGCCGGCGATGGGGACAGCCCGCGGCAGCCTGCAGGGGAGCCTGCGGGGACATGCAATGCGGGGCGTCTGCAGGCAAATGCCGAGCGGCAAATTCCGAGCGGGACAGGCGCCACAAAATTCCGAGCGGGACAGGCGCCACAGAAGGATGCCGAACAGGACCGGCCCGGCAGAAAGTGTTTTCGGGCCAACGTCAATCCTCATAGCTGCGCACCCAAACGAACAATGAATCGGCGCGAAAAACGCTGTGGTTTGCTCACCCCTTGCACCGACGGGCCCCGCCTTGGAAGTTGACTGCCCTTCCAACCCTGTCTCTCGATGAAACCGGGTTTCCAAAAAAAACGCGAAATCTATTCTTCCCATTAACGCAGATCGATAGAATGCCGGAAACACAAGAAGCGACACCCTTTTCGGGCTGCGGCACGCCATTTGCTGTTTCTCTTACCACCCAACCGGAAGTCGCGTAAGTTTGCTCGAAGACAGCAGTTACGCTATGCTAGACGTGTCTCGTCGCTGGCATTCTGCCTGCGGCCACGTCATTGAACGACCGTTCCGGAACAACTGTCACCCAACCCGGCTCGTCATCGCTGCACTGCACGATGACTGCGGTGATTTAGCTGCAGTTTTTTATCGGAACGTCATGAGGAGGGACCCATGGCAACAACGACGTACTTTTTGCAGGCTTGCCCTACCTGCGGTCGCAGTTTGCGGGTTCGCTTGGAATATCTGGGGAAAAAAGTCGCCTGTAAACATTGCGGCGGTCAGTTTCTCGCACATGACGGGCCACCGTCATCTGCGGATCTGGACAGCGATGTGTTGCGGCGTGCCAACGAGTTGCTTGATTCGGTCAAACTGCGTCTCGATTCCGGGCCATAGGGCTACCCCCGCAAACACGCTGGCACGGGCGTCTGCAGGGGCACGCAATGCGCATCCTGATCGGCAACAAAGGGAAACTGGACGCCTGTATATTTGTGGGTATAATGTAGGCAACCAGATCAAGGAGGTGCCTACGATGACCGTTGCCCGCTCGCAGTTGGTGGATGTGGCCGTAACGCCCTGGTACCACGTGATTTCCAAGACCGTGCGGGGCGCCTTCCTGTTGGGGGAAGGAGAACTGGACCGCAAACAGTGGCTCGAAGATCGCCTGCAGGTGCTCAGCAAAGTCTTTGCCGTGGAATTGGCCGGTTTCGCCGTGCTGGACAACCACCTGCACCTACTGGTCCGCCTCGTTCCCGAACAGATCGACAGCTGGTCGGACGAAGAGGTCCTGCGCCGCTGGTTTACGATTCATCCCCCCAGGCTCAACCGCCAGCCGCTTGAAATCACTGCGGAAGTGATTCGCGATCGGGCAACGGACAATCAGCTGGTCGCCCTGGCCCGCCAGCGACTGGCAGATCTGGGCTGGTTCATGAAATCGCTCAAGGAACCGCTCGCCCGCCTGGCCAACCAGGCCGATGGCACCAGCGGCGCTTTTTGGCAAAGCCGCTACAAATCGATCGGTATTCTGGACACCGAGGCCCTCCTGGCAGTGTGTGCCTACATCGATCTGAATCCGCTGGCGGCCGGGGTCAGCGACTTGCCGGAAAAGTCCCCCCACACGTCGATCCGGGCTCGAATAGAACATTGCCGAGCCCGGGGTCGCCTCCAGGATCTGTCTGCCGCTAATGGATCGTCGGTGGCGAGCGTGCCGTCCACTCGCGGCCTGGAGGAAGACGGGCTGTGGCTCTGCCCGATCGAAGACCGTCGCCAGCACGACCCGGCCGCTCGAGCCGGGCTGCTGGACGGATTCTCGCTGGACAGCTACTTGAGGCTGGTGGACTGGACAAGCCGCCTGGTACGCACCGGAAAGGCGCGAGTCTCCCCCGACGTCGCCAGTCTGCTCGACCGCTTGGACACAACTGCCGAACTGTGGCGGACCACACTGAGTAGGCTGCTGACCGCCGACCGCCTGACCGG
>WVZU01000034.1:3402-3682 GCA_011772275.1 Planctomycetales bacterium
CGCCGGTCCAAGATCGCTGCCATGGCGCCGCGGCGAGCAATTTAGCCTACCAGACGCTCGGCGGCCGAGGCTCAAGCTCACCCGAGACTCTCTAGCCAAAACCACATGCAAATTGCATATTCGAAGATCCACCAACCTCCTCGTTCCCATCAGCTCGATGCTGTAGGCCTCCCCAGCCGAGCCTATACGCATCGCATGTCCCGTTAGTTCCCCCCCAGCCGAGCCTATACGCATCGCATGTCCCGTTAGTTCCCGTTAGTTCCCCAGTCCCGCATATCTC
>WVZU01000202.1:0-2898 GCA_011772275.1 Planctomycetales bacterium
CGAACACTCTTAACCGAACACTCTTAACCGAACACTCTTAACCGAACACTCTTAACCGAATACCCTGCAACGTCCCGCTTATCCCCATGCTCCCCGCTGCTCACACTTTTTCCCTTCCACGGAAATGGGATTCGTTGCCCCGCGCAGTCCGCTGATCGGACCGGGCTACCCGGCGCGGGCCGCGGATTCGACCATGGCCAACACGCAGGTCACGGTGATCGCCGAGGCCAGCGTTGTCCAGAAGACGCAGCTGGCAGCGGTAGGCGAGTCGCTGTCCAGCTCGATCGCCAGCACCATCACATTCACGGCCGTCGGTGCGGACGCGGCAATGATGATTTGGGCACCTGGCCAGGGCCAAAGGCCGAACCACCACACAAACAGGGCGGTCAACGCCGGCAGGAGGAACAGTTTCAGACCCATCACCGGACCGACCAGCCGCCAGTTCGGCTTCTGGACGTTGTGGATCAACTGGCCACCCAGGGTTAGCAACATGATGGGCACGGTGGCGGCGGCCATCATCTGCAGGGGGGCGTACACGGCCACAGGCAGCGTGATTTGGGTCTGACGCAAGAAGAAGGCGGCGACCAGGACATAGATCATCGGCAGGCGGAAAAATCCCAGGGCTCCGCGGAGGCCGTGTCCCTGCCCCAGGCGAATCACGCCGTAACCTAAAAACCAGATGCTAAGGTTGCTGATCATGATGATGATTGCCTGCACCGCCGCGCCGTCGCTGGCCGACTGCATGCCGGGAAAAACCGCGCCGTGCCGCTGGTAATAGAGCTCTGCCACCGGCAAGCCAAAATTCCCCGCATTGAATACCAGACTTCCCACCACGACGATCGCGATTTCGTTGCCGGTGGCGCCGATTCGCCGCATCAGGAAATAGAGGAAAACTCCCAGCGTCAACACCGGCGTCAGCACGCCCCAAACAATCATGCCAAGGTCGGTTAGCGACAACTGACTCTCGTAGATCTTCACGAAAAGAAAGGACGGCACCAGCAAGTAGATTGCCAGGCGGTTGAGCGTGTCGAGATCGATCCGAAAACGGCGATAGATGAGGGCACCCAGCGCGATCAACAGGAGAATCGGGGCGATCACGTCCAGAAAGATCGGCAGGAAGGTCGTCAGCATCGGATCAACTCTTCCGCTTCGCGATATCCGCCTGTGCCCGAAACGGTTCAGCAAGCATGCTCACCAGACCCCGGATCGCCACACGCCCCCGGGGAGGCCGGAACGGGGAAACCTTTCATCAAACGGGCACCCCGATTTGACGGCGCAACTGGTCCAGGACCCGCATGTTGCCCAACGAATCCTCACTGCTGACCACGGGGGGCAAGTCGTCCTGGACCACGGCAGCAAAATGATCCAGTTCCAGGGCGTAGGGACCTGCCGGGGCGGGGACGTGGATCGGCTGCGGCTGTCCGTCGTGGACCTGGATAATCGGCCCATCCCCCAGCCAGGCATTGTCGATGACCAGNNTCCCGCAGGAAAAAGTGGCCAGGACGTCTTGGCCGAACTGGAGGACTCCCACGGTGTAATCATCCACGCCGAATTCGTGGATATGCCCCGCGGCGTGCACCGCGCACGGTTCGGCAGCAGCCAACGCTCGGCAAAAACTAATCGGATAGCACCCCACATCCATCAAGGCGCCGCCACCGGCCGCGGCGTCATAGCGGGCATCGTCCCGGGAGGCAGCTCGCTGAAAGCAGAAGTTGCTGCGGATCAATTTCAAAGACCCCACCGCGCCGTTATGAACCAGGTCGATGGCCTTGCGGACGCGGGGCAGGCAGCGGTACATGAACGCTTCGATCAAGACGCGGTCGGCGCGCCGCGCGGTGGCGAACATCTCTTCGGCCTGGATGGTGTTGACCGCCAGCGGTTTTTCGCAAAGGACGTGCTTGCCGGCCTCCAGAGCGCGTTTTGTCCAGCTGGAATGCAGACTGTTTGGCAGCGCGATGTAGACCGCGTCCACATCGGGATCCGAAAGCACCGCCTCGTAGCTGCCGTAAGGCGTGCAGCCATGCCGCTGGCCAAACTGGCGGGCCTTGGCCGCCGATCGCGACCCGACCGCTTGCAGATGGGCTCGGTCCGCCTGCGGCACCTGGGCCGCCAGCCGAGCGGCGATCATCCCCGTGCCCAGCAGTCCCCAACGCAACGGCTGTTGATTTTCGATCTCCATCGAGGGGCGATTCTACCGCAAGCCGTCCTGGACGTCAGGACGCCAGCTTGTTTTGCGGCAAAATCAGGTTAAACTGGCCTTTACGGCGGCTGGGCAATCCTCGAGAATCTTAGTTGCGTTCCCGACCCAGGGAACTTCTTTTTGCGCTGGAAGGGAGTGGATCCATGACCGAACGCATCCCCATGACGCGAACCGGCTACGACAAGCTGTGTGCCGAGCTGGATCGCTTGCAAAACGAGGAAATGCCCAAGATCGAAAAACGCATCGCGGCGGCGCGGTCGGAGGGTGACCTGAGCGAAAACGCTGAATACCACGGGGCTCGTGAGTCGCAGGGAATGCTGCAGGCCAAAATCAACTTGCTGAAGGACAAGATCGCGCGGGGAAACATTATCGACCCGTCCACCCTGCCCAAGGACGAAGTGGCGTTTGGTTCCAGGGTGGTGGTCAAGGACCTGAAATTCGGCGACGAAGAGGAGTTTGTGCTGGTCGGTGCGGGAGAGGAAGATTACGACAACGGCCGGATCCTGGTCACCAGCCCGCTCGCTCAAGGGCTGCTGGGCAAAAAAGTCGGCCAAAAAGTCGAAATCGAGGTACCGGCAGGCAAGATGAAGTTCGAGATTTTGAACGTCGGCTTCGACGGATAATCCGGATGGGCCGGCGGCGGCAGATCGATCCGCGCTTGCTGTCGCAGACGGGTCTTGTCGCAGGACAGCTGCGGG
>WVZU01000202.1:3046-3266 GCA_011772275.1 Planctomycetales bacterium
CCCGGTTGACTGCCGGGCGGCACCGTCACCGTGGCCTGGCCTGAAAGTGTCGGGGTTTCCAGCTGGGTACCCAACACGGCGTCCACCAGCGGGATGGTTACCTCGCGCCACAGGTGGGGTCCACGGCGTTCAAAGCGAGGGTCTCTTTGGCTGAAGACCCGCACATGAAGATCGCCCGGTACGCCGCCCGGTTTTTCGCTGGGGTGACCGTGTCCAGCAA
>WVZU01000202.1:3279-5686 GCA_011772275.1 Planctomycetales bacterium
TTTTGACCGAGAGGGTCTCCGCCCGGTGAACCACTGCTTGGCCCCCGCACTCCCCACAAGGCTGTTCGATCACCACACCCCGCCCATGACATGTGCGGCAGGGCGTGATCTGCTGGAAGCTCACCCCCTGGTCGGTCCGGCTGGCAACCTGCCGCCCCGTACCCTGACAGGCATCACACGATTTTGGCGTGGTTCCTGGTTGTGCGCCGGTGGCTGAGCAGGCTTGGCACGCAGTCGGTCTGGAAAAGTGCACCGTTTCCTGGCCGCCTTTGAGCACCTTTTCCAGGGAAATGGTCAGGCTGACCTCGATGTCCGCACCGCGCAAGGCGTCCCTGCGTCGACGGCCGAACAAGCCATCCAGCAGGCCGCCCCCAAAGTCGAGCCCATGCCTGCCAAAAAGATCGCCGAAGTCGATTTCGCCGAACAGATCTTCGGGCGTGAAACCCGCGATGCCGGCGTGGCCGTGGGCGTCATAACGGGTACGCTTCTGCGGGTCCGACAGCACCGCAAACGCTTCTGTGATCTCCTTGAAATGTTGCGTTGCCCCCGCGTCCTTGTTGCGGTCGGGATGATACTTCAAGGCCAGCTTGCGGTAAGCCGTTTTGATCGCTTCGGTGTCCGCGTCATGCGGCACGCCCAGCACTTCGTAATAGTCTCGCTTTGCAATCGCCATGACCCCGACCTGGACCCTGGTCTGGCAGAAGTGCCGCAGGCGAGCTGCTGCCGGCCCCCCCGGCTAAAAAGCTTTCGCTCGACGCCGCCAGCGCCCACCAATCAGCCACCGGACTCCACGGCACACCCCCGCTGGACCGCAGCGACGCATTCTAGGGGCCCCTCGTTCTCCTGCAGCTCGTTCTACTGGACCTCGATTTTGATCGATTTGGGCGGGGGGGCTTTGTGTTTCGGCAGGTGCAGGTACAGCATGCCATTGCGCTGTTCGGCGCGGATATTCTCTGTTTCGACATCTTCGGGCAGGGTGAAGCTGCGGGCAAACGAGCCATGTCCCCGCTCGACGCGATGGTACGTCAGCCCTTCGGGCCGTTCCAGCTTGCGTTCTCCCGCGATCGTCAAGACACCTTCCCGGGCCGATACCTTGACGGCGTCTTTGCCAACCTCCGGCAGCTCAACGTGGATCAAATACTCGTCCGCCGTTTCCGCGATGTCCACGATCGGTTCCCAGTCGACCGCGGTCATCGTCTCCTGGCTTGCCGCAGGCCGCTGGGCCGCAGGTCGTCCTGTGCCTCGTAGGATGGCCTCGAGTTCGCGAAATGGGTCCAATGGTCTCCCGCTCATGGTCTTGCTCCTCTGAAAAAGTGATCAATCCCGTTGATTATGACCCATGGATGGCACGGAATTGAAGGGGTCGTTTTCCCGACGGCTGCTCCCCCCGGCAGCGGTTCGTCCCCGGACAGCAGCTCGGGTCACCGGCCGCACGACCATGCGGCCCCGCCGGCGCGACGAGATGGTTCGCCGGCGCGAGATGCCAGCCGAACGATATCGTTCTGCGATCCGCGTTTTTTGATCCGCCCGGTATCCCCTGCGGCAAAAAGGTGTCCGGGCGCCCCGGCCGTGGCCCCGCGGGGGCACGGTCAGCTCCCAAGCCGTGGAGGGCGGCTTGCCGCAGCAGTGCGGGATGATCCAAGATGTCGGCTAAACCTGGGGATTGAAAGGGCAAGGATGAAGGCAACCGAAGAGATCGTCAAGCGTGGTATTGCCCTGGCCGGGGCCCTGGGCTGGTGCCTGCTGATCGCGATTCCGCCAATCGGCCAGCCCCTGTTGGCTCAATCGGTTCCCACCGGCGGATCGGTCGCCGGGGGCGGCAGGCGCTGCATCGTATTGGAGATTTATCTGCGTGGCGGGGAGCCGGACAGCGACGCCGCCCTGGCACTGGTCGATGCGCTGGGAAAAAAACGCCCCGGCCTGGTGATCGCCAGAAGACAGATTGCGCGGGACCTGAACCAGGAACGTTTTCACCTTGTCACTGAACATTTTGGCGTCAGCGGCACGACAACGCCGCTGGTCTACGCCTGCAACCGGGTCATCTCAGGCTATCGTGGCCAAGACCCGTTTTCCCAGCAGTTGCGCGACATGCTGCAAATGGAAGTCTTTGTGCGTCAAGGTTGCCCGCGGTGCCAGTCGGCGAAAGCCTTCTTGCAGAAATTTGTTCAGCGATATGGGGGCCTCGAAATAAGCTACCGGGAAATCACCAAAGATGCTCAAGCCCTGGCCGACATGAATCGCCTGGTCGCTGAACATCGAGCCAGCGCGGTCAGCGTGCCGGTGTTTCATGTCTGCAATCGACTGATCGTCGGATTTTCCAGCGCTGCCTCGACCGAAAAACGTCTGGAAGCCATCCTCCAGCGCTGGACAGCGCCCTGTGCAGCGGTCGAGCAGCGGCCAGGTCCGC
>WVZU01000202.1:5695-7782 GCA_011772275.1 Planctomycetales bacterium
TCCGCCGGCGGACCCGGCCCGCCGCAAAGCGACAGGTGGAGCGTCGCGGCAACACTTCCCCGGCCCGGCGCACGCCCCGGCGCGCCTCTTCACCGGCCCCGGGCCCCACAGGGTGCCCGTCACGTTGCTGGCAGCCGGCCGGCCGGGACCTGCGGGACTGCCACGTGCTGCCGGCGAACCGGACGGCCGAGGGGCTGAAGGTGAAGGCGTTGAGGTTGGAGAAGCTGAGGGTGGAGAGCTGGAGGGTTTGGAATGGGAGCTTGGCGGGCCGGATGGTGCCAGAGCAGACAACGGGGAATTGGCTGACGATCCATTCGCCTTGCCGCTGCCCGACCGGCCGGGGGAGGACCGATTTGGAGGTGACCTACCTTTGCCTGGTGAGGAGGAACCGCGGTCTTCGGGGGCCCCAGAGGCCGATCATGCGGTCGACCTGCCGGTATTCGGCGAATTGAGCGTTCAGAGGGTCGGTCTGCCGGCACTCACCCTGGCGGTCGGCCTGGTGGACGGTTTCAATCCGTGCGCGATGTGGGTCTTGTTGTTCCTGCTGTCTCTGCTGGTGAACCTGAAGGACCGCTGGCGGATCCTGGTCATTGCCGGGACTTTTATACTGATCAGCGGGCTGGCCTATTTCGCCTTTATGGCTGCATGGTTGAACGTGTTCCTCTTCGTCGGGTACCTGCGTCCCATCCAGATTGCCCTGGGGATGATCGCGATCGCCGTCGGCAGCATCCACATCAAGGATTTTTTCGCCTTCCACCGCGGATTTTCGTTGTCTATTCCGGAGGCCGCCAAGCCGGGAATTTACGCGCGTACGCGGCGGATCATCACGGCCGAGAATCTGGTCGGGGCGCTGATCGGTGCTGCCGTGCTGGCCGTGATGGTCAACGTCGTGGAACTGCTGTGCACTGCCGGGCTGCCGGCGTTGTACACGGAAATTCTCACCATGCAGAATCTGCCCTCCTGGCAAAATTATGCCTATCTGGCCCTCTATAACGTCTGCTACATGTTCGATGACACCTTGATGGTGGGGATGGTCGTAATCACCCTCAGCCGGCATAAGCTGCAGGAAAACCAGGGCCGCTGGCTGAAACTGTTGAGCGGTGTTATTATCACGATTCTGGGTGGGATCATGATCATCAAACCCGAGTTGCTCGTATGACCGGGCGGTGGATGGTTTACCCACATGAGTTTCCAAAGGTTCAGTCTATTCTGCGTGGCCTGCGGCGGCTTGAAACAAGCGGGATACCAGGCATGCCCTCAACCCGAGACAATACAGACAGCGGGTGCGTTACAGGCGACGCAGGACATTCCGAAGCGGAGGCGTTGATGCTTTTGGGATTAGCCCGGAACTTTTAGCAGGAGCCAGTCAAAATGCTGAAGGCCAGACAAGGTAAAGAAATTGTCTTGCGGACTGCCAACAAAATTGGCGCGTTGGCGGAATGTTCGAAAATCGTAGCCGAACGGGGTCTCAATATCCTGGCGATGAGTGCCTGGGTGGAGGGAGACGAGGCGGTGATCCGGCTGGTGACGGACGACACGCTGCGGACCATGGACGTTTTGCAAAAGAATGGATTTGCGCCGGAAGAAATAAGTGTCGTGCTGGTGGATGCCGCTCATAAACCGGGCATCCTGCGTCACCTGACGGATGTGCTTTCCAGAGAAAACATTGATCTGACCCACCTGTTTGGCAGTGCGACTACAGATCAGGATGTGTGCCTGGTGGTGCTCAATTCGTCGGACAACGATCGGGCGATCGTGCTGTTGAACGGCTGAGCCCGCAGGTGGTATTTCCCTTCCCTCCGGCGTCTTCCCCGCGGCCGTAAAAGCTGGTCAGGGTAGTCGTGCTCGCTCCGCGCGCCGATAGACGCCAGACGATCCCGGCCGGGCGCGGCCGCATCGATCCCCGGCACGTCGCCTGACAAGCTCCTTAGGCAGAGCTGAAAAGTCAAGCAATCGTAACACCTTACTCGATTGCAGCAACTGGTAGTTGTCGCCTCCGCGAACCTTGCCGGTTTCATGTCAGCAGGCCCGTGCTTTGTACGTGTTTAGCCTGCAAGCATGGGACCGGAGGGGTCGGGAGTCTGTTT
>WVZU01000174.1:0-1071 GCA_011772275.1 Planctomycetales bacterium
TTTGGGGTGGCGTTTGGGGGTGTGGGTGACGGCGGGGTGGGGGACGGGCCAGGGCCGGTGTTGATTGCGGCGGCAGGTTGGTGGACGGGGATGCGGCTGAGAAGTTGGCTGGGTGGCTGGACGGGTGAGTCGCGGTGGGTTGGTCGGCCGTGGCAGGGACGGGTGAGGACGACTTGACCAACGGGTCGTTTGGTTTGCCGTGGTGGGAAATGGGCGAGCTAGCGCTTAAGTTCGCCCAGCAAATCCGGGGTTCGACAGCGTTTGCTGGCCTGTCGCATTCGAGTTGTCCGGCAGGCGGGGATGGATTAGATTGGGGCAGTTGTCGGGCAAGTGTCGCCAGCGTAGCTTCAATTGGCAGAGCACCGCATTCGTAATGCGGGGGTTGGGGGTTCGACTCCCCCCGCTGGCTCTCTCTGCCGCCCCCGTCCCGGACCTGGCGTCTGGCAGCCGGCCCCTGGCGATCCAGTTTTGCAGGCGGGTGGGCCTTCCTGCGGACCGCCGCCGCTTGTCGGCTTGCCGGAAGCCCCCTCAAAGGGCTATATTAACCGGTTTGCCATAACCCCACCGGTGTCTGGCTCGCCTACTGGCGTGGTGGGCCGCGGCGGCGTTCGATTTACCTGTGAGGCTCCCTTTTCCTTCTTTACTTTGGAGTTTCCCACCGCGATGGAAACAGTTGAAAAAAGTGCAGTCGAGTCGGAATTGACGCAACTTGTGTTATCCAACATGTCGTTTGGGCCTCAGGAGATCGCTCAGATCATTCAGGCAATTTCCGGCGACTTTAGCAACTACCGTGTCATGCGTGACGCGGTTGCGGAACTGGAGGTTCGCGAACAGCGGACTCCGGCGACGGCGGTCAGGTTGGGTGTCTGTTATTACCTGATGGGGCGCTATGAAGCGGCGATCCGGACTCTGGAGGAGGGGGATCGGGGCGCATTGACTCTGTTCTATCTGGGCAAGTCGAACCTTGCTCTGGGCGACTACGAGAAGGCCAAGGAATGCTATTCGGCGGCGGCCAGTGCCGGCTACGACCGCGATACCACGACGTTGGCGATAGCCGAAGCGCTGCGGCAC
>WVZU01000174.1:1097-1901 GCA_011772275.1 Planctomycetales bacterium
CCGAATACCTTTATCAGCGGGGGGCCACGGTGGCAGCCCTGGGCGGCAACCCGGGCGAAGCGATTGCGCTGTACGAACGAGCCGTCGAGACGAACCCGAATCACCCGGGCGCTCTCTTCGGACTGGCGATAGAAAATGACCGATCGGGGAACGACGAGACGGCAATTTCAATGTACGAGCGGTCCGCCGCCTGCTTCCCCTCCCATGTCGGCGCGTTGCTGAACCTGGGTGTCATTTACGAAGACCACGATCGTTATGATAACGCGGCAGCTTGCTACCAGAGGATTCTGGATGTCTATCCGAATAACGAGCGAGCCAAGCTGTATTTGAAGGACGCCCGGGCCTCCAGTGACCAGTTCTACGATGATGACGAACGGCGGAAGCGGGAACGGTTGAGCCACGTGCTGAATATTCCCGTGACAGATTTCGAACTTTCCGTGCGCAGTCGAAATTGCCTGCAGCGGATGGGTATCCATACCTTGGGCGATCTGGCACGGACGACCGAACACGAGCTGTTGACCAGCAAGAACTTTGGCGAAACCAGCCTCGTGGAAATCCGCGAAATTTTGTCCTCCAAGGATCTGCGGTTGGGCGAACTGGCTCATGAGAAAAAGAAGCCCGAACCGTCGTACGAGATGGAGAGTCTGAGCGACGACGAGCGGTACATGCATGAACGTTCGATTGCCGATTTAAACCTTTCCGTCCGAGCCCGCAAATGCATGGTCCGTTTGGGTATCAATACGATTGGCGAATTGGTACGACGTACCGGCGACGAACTGCTGGAATGCAAGAACTTCGGCGTGA
>WVZU01000187.1 GCA_011772275.1 Planctomycetales bacterium
CGCAGCCGGAGCAGTTCAGCGATAAGGCACGACCGGTGTCGCGGACCAGGCGCTGTTTGCCCCCGGCGTCGGCGGCCCGTTCGGCGGCCAGGCCACCGGCCGCCACTCCCATTTCTTCGGCCGTCGAGTCCAGCTGCAGTTCCTCAGGGCTCAATCTGCGGCCCCGAAAAATGCGCACGCCCTCGTCACGCTCGAATTCGACCGTGGCAAAGGCGTCCGAAGTGCTTAAATCGAAAAACGGCGTCTCTTCGCCCTGTTGCACAACAAAGGGCAGTTGCCCTTCCGCGCCTTCGCAGACGGCGGTTCCCTTTTCGTCCAGGTGAAACGTGGTCTGGCCGATGGGAAGCGAGTCGCCGGGCAGTGCCGAATGGAAGTCGCTGGCCAGCGTTTCCTGGTGGGAAAAGCTTTCCAGCGTCAGATGGCCCTCATCTTCGCTGATCCACGCCGTTCCCTGGTCGTCATCAAACCGCAGATACCACTCGTCCCAATACCCGGCCTCGTAGCCGTAGCGGACGCGGCCCAGGATTTCAAAGTGACGATTCAGCAGCTGGCCCGTGGCGCCGACAAACAGTTTGCTGGTTGCCGGTGGCAGCACCGACATCTTGCCGGCGACTTTGGCCACTTGCTGGTCCAGGATGATCGACGTTTCGCAGTACGAGCAGACGACAAGGACGCTGGCGGTATCATCGGCATCCAGAGTGCTTCCACAAGCAGGACAAAACATCGCAGGCCAGGTTCTTCCGTTAACTCAGCAAAGCGGGCAGCCAGCAAAGCGGATTCTAACATTCGGTCCAATTGCCGCAAATAAAGAAACCGACGCAACGCTGGCAGTTGCCGCACAGCGTCCATGGCGGACGGTTTTCGACAAGACCCCTTTGGTTATTCGTCCCGCAGGGCCGAATCTTGGGGTTATTTCGCCGAGCCCAATTTCGCCAGGCAATCCCGCATATAGTCGATGCTCTCGCGCACCAGCCGCTCGACGCCGGGCGCGTAATCAAAAACTTCCACCGAGATCCAGCCGTCGTAGTGGACCTGGCGTAGTGCCTGAAAGATGGGCACGAAGTCGACATCGCCGAAGCCGGGGCCCTGCCGGTTGGGATCGTTGGCGTGGAAGTGGGCCAGTTGGCCGGCGTGGAGCCGAATCGTATCGGCGATGGATAACGGTTCGGCCGCCATGGCCTTCACGTCCAGGTGCAGCCGGCAGTTGGGCGACTCGACTCGGTGGATGACAGCCACCGCCTCGGCGGCCGTATTGAGAAAATTAGTTTCCGTGGGGGCCAACGGTTCCAGGGCCAGCGTTACTTGACTGTCCTCCAGCACCGGCATGGCCTCCCGCAAGACCTCCACGGCGTAGTCGTTGGCTTGTGCCAGTGTCACGCCTGGCGAGAGGTTTCGCTGGTCGGGCGAACCAAAGACCATGAGATCGCCCCCCAGGTCGCGACAGAGCAAAGCCAGGTGGCAAAGGTATTCGGCCGTTCGCCGCCGCACGGCCGCGTCGGGGCTGGTCAGGTGGTACCCTTCCGTTTTGGCCAGCAGCCAGTGGAGGCCCACGACTTGCAGTCCGGCAGCTTCCGCCTGCCCCCGCACCTCTTCCCGGCGGGTGGGTGATATCTGCTGGACCTCTGCNNCTGCTGGACCTCTGCCCCCAGGGTGAAGGGTGCGATTTCGATGCCGGTGTAACCGCACTGGCGAGCAAAGGCGCAGGCCTGCTCGAACGGCCAGTCCTGGAAGGTCTCGTTGCAAATGGCGAATTTCATGAAACAATCCAGCGGAAGCCGTCCCACAGGTTACTGGGGGCGGGCAACCGGGGGTCGCCTGGCTACAGGCCCGGCAGGTTCTGTTGCGAGGTGGCCGGCCGGGGGCGTGTGGGCCGTTTGCCTTTTTCGCGTTGGCCTTCCAGCCGTCGTCCTTCGCGAGTGCTGGGGGCACTTAACGTCGGTTGGGCGGGCCCGTCCAAGGCCGCGCCGACCCGCACTCTGTTGATCCGCGCAGCGGCCTTGGCGGCATATTCGGCCGACAGTTCGAAGCCGACAAACCGCCGGCCCAGTTTTTTGGCCACCGCCGCCGTGGTCCCGCTTCCCACAAACGGGTCCAGCACAAGGTCCCCGGCGTTGCTGCTGACCCGGATAATCCGCCCCAGTAGTTGTTCGGGCATCTGGCAGCCGTGGAAGCCGGCACGTTCTTTGAAGGTGCCGGCCACACGGGCAAAATACCAGGTGTCTTCCTCGCTGGCAAAACTGTCAGGTGTGTCCTGTGGCCTGAGGATCCAGGTGTCATCAGGCAACCGACCTTTCGGGTTTGCGCGTCGATCGCCGTAGACCAGTTGGCGCGCCGACGGGACGCGGATCGGGTCGGCGTTGAAGGTGAAGCTGTCCGGATCTTTAATCATGTGGAACAGGTGCGCGTGCGAGCGGCTGAATTTGCGGGTGCAGTTGACGCCGAACGTGTAGTACCAGATCACCCAACTGCGACAGGTCAGACCCAGCTGGCGCTGCATCATCACCTTCAGCTCGGCTGCATACTCGTCGCCGATCGCCAGCCAGAAGGTGCCGTCCGGCTTCAGCACCCGCTTGATTTCGCTCAGCCAATCCCCACACCAGGCCAGGTACGCTTCGTCCGTCTGCAGATCGTGGTACACATCGTAGTCATAACCGATGTTAAAGGGTGGGTCGGCGAAGGCCAGGTCGACCGTCCCTTCGTCGATCGCCTTGAGTCCCTGCAGGCAATCGACGTTTTCGATATGAATTGAGCTTCGTGCCATGGGGAATCTCCTTGTGCGCCGTCCGTACCGCCACCCGGATCCTGCGAACATCGTACCAGGATAGCGCGGCCGCACAAGCCAAGGGAGGTGGGTCTTGTGGGAACGATCTTACGGAAAGCTGAAAATCTGTTCGATGTCGGGCTTGCCATAATCGGCCGCGCCGGTGCGGATCTCCAGGTTGGGCAACGGATGGGTCTCGCCGCGGCTGTGAGTGTGACCGCATAAAACGGTCAGGTGATGATCGGGGTAATCGGGCATGATGTCCAGCAGGGCATCGCCGATGGCCTTGCAGGTAAAGTGGGGCGCCCATTCGTCGTCGGACAGCTGGCCCTCGTACCAGCACGCTTCGCGCAGGGGCGGTACGTGGGTGAGGAAGACCACCTCGCCGTAGGTGTCCAGCGCTTGGGGCAGCACGCGGCGGACGTGCGCGGCTGCTTCGTCTCCCAGAGCGTGCAGCACGGCCAGCCGCTCCTCCTTTTTGAAGGGGGCCAACTCGTGGATCAGCCGGTAGTCATTCATCATCACGATCGATCGTTCGTAGTCGCCGATGCGCCCGTCTGCCCAGCCGTCGTGTCCGATGAGGCCGATGCGGGGAGTCAGTTCTTCAATTTCCAGACTCGTCAAGTAGCTAAGTTGTGGCTGCGACTGGCAGAACCGCTGCACCTCCTCGCGCAGCCTTTCGATCGAGCCAAAATAGAAGTCGTGATTTCCCAGCACAAAATAAATCGGACAGTCCCAGGCATCGTTCATTTGCGCCAGGTAGGGCAGCAGGCTGTGCGATTCGCCCACGTCGCCGGTCAGCAACACGGCATCGGCCTGTTGGCGCTGGACGCGATCGAGCAAGATCTTCACGCCCCGATTGTCAACAAAGTTCAGGTGAATATCGGTCAGCCAGAGGGCACGCATGGTGGTATCCTAGCAAAGTATCTCTTTGGAAGCCGCACCGGCACGCTCGCGAACGTAGCGTGGCACGGCATAACCGGGTAACCGCCGCCGCATGCGTTGGATTAACCGCAGGCCACGAGCAATAGGGACTTCAAAATGGGCCGTACCGGCGACCCGGTCCAGCTGGTGCAGATAGTAGGGTATCACGCGAAGGTCGACCAGCTTCCGCGAAAGGTCGACCAGCACGTCCGCATCGTCGTTGACGCCTGCCAGCAGGACGGCCTGGTTCAAGACGACGTGGCCGCGGTCGATCAGCCTGGCCAGCGCCTCGGCCACCGCGCTATCGATTTCGGCAGGGTGATTAGCGTGGATCACGAAGATCGTGGCCAGACGGGTTTGGTCGAGCCAGTCGAGTAGGGGTTCGTTGATGCGACTGGGGATCATGATCGGCAGCCGAGTGTGGATCCGCAGCCGCCGCAGGTGATCGATGGGATCGAGCTGGCGGGCGAGCTGAGCCAGCTGACGGTCGGCGATTGTCAGTGGGTCACCACCGCTGAGAATCACTTCGTCGATCGCCGGATCGCCGGCGATTTGTGCCAGGGCCGGCTGCCAGGCCGCCAGGGAACGGGGCGTTTCCGCATAGGGATATTCCCGGCGAAAACAATAGCGGCAGTGCACCGCACAGGCACCGGTCGTCACCAGCAGTACGCGCGACTGGTATTTCTGCAGCAGTCCGGGGGCCAGCTGCGCGGGCCGATCACCTACCGGATCGCGGGTGTACCCCGGCGTGTGGTCCTGTTCCCGATCCATGGGCAGGATCTGCCGAAGCAGTGGATCGTGCGGATCCCCCGGCTGTATCCGCTGGAGGTACTCCCAGGGCGCGAAGAGGGGGAA
>WVZU01000220.1:0-176 GCA_011772275.1 Planctomycetales bacterium
GGAGCCGGATGACGTCCAGTGTCCGGCTTCACAGAAGCCGGCTACAGTTCCGGCTTCACAGAAGCCGGCTACAGGTTAGGTGTTCTTTGCACCAGGTCCGTTTCGCTTGCGTGTTCCCTGTTTGGGGGGCTTTGGTTAGCCCAGGTTTTCCAGGTCGAGTTCGGGGGGGCCGGGGG
>WVZU01000220.1:197-4598 GCA_011772275.1 Planctomycetales bacterium
GCGACTTCCTCGCCAGTTTCGCCGACAATCCGCACGTTGGACTCGGTGTCCAGGTAAATCTTGTCCTGCAGGATTTCTTCGATCACGACTTTCATCTTGTCGTCGGAATTAATATTGACCAGCGGCCGGCTTCCGCCGTTTAGGGCCACCAGGCGTTTTTGGATCAGCGTGGACAGCTTGAAACGTCCACCCACCTTATTGACGATCTGTTCTTCTTTGAGGGCATCGAGCATGGGGATCTCCGAAGGGGTTGAGAGTCGATTGAGTTTTCTGTTGGCAGGTTTTCGCGAGCAGTTCCAGATCCGATGACCAATCCCCGCTCACTCTTGTTCGCGGTAGCTATTCAGGATTTCGCACAATTGCTGGACGGCCTGGTCGACATTGTCGTTGACGATCACATGTCGGTAGCGGTCCATGGATTGCATTTCTCGGCGAGCGACTTCGAGTCGTCTATCGATAGCTTCGCGCGTCTCGGTACCGCGGGCGGTGAGTCGGCGATCGAGTTCTTCCAGGGAAGCGGGTCGGACGAAGATGGTGATGGCCTGCGGGTACTGCTGGACGACCGCCAGCGTGCCATCCACATCAATCTCCAAGACTACCCAATCGCCGCGTTGGAGCCTAGGGGCAACTTCGCTGTCGAGGGTGCCGTACCAGTGGCCGCGGCCGTAAACCTCGAAACATTCGAGGAATTCGCCCGCCTTACGGCGTCGTTCGAATTCTGCCGGGGACAAGTAGTGATAATCTTCCCCTTCCACTTCGCCAGGCCGGGGCGGGCGGGTCGTGGCCGAAACGCTCCAGGTCAGCGGCAGTCCACTTTTGGCAAACACCCGCTTGAGAACAGTTGACTTGCCCGCGCCGGAGGGACCGGAAATCACGATCAGTTTACCGGGGGCTTTCATGGGATATGGCCGCCTGCGGGCGGGACGACCCGCTTATTCTATATTCTGGACCATCTCGCGGATGCGTTCGATCACGGTTTTGATCTCGATGACTTGCTGCGAGATATCGGCATCGTTTCCTTTCGAGCCAATGGTGTTGGTTTCGCGGAACATTTCCTGGGTGAGGAAATCGAGTCGCCGGCCCGATACTTCTGCTTGTTGAATCGTCGTGCGGAACTGGTCGATGTGGCTTTGCAGCCGCACGCATTCTTCCGAAATATCGCTGCGTTCAGCGAACAAGCTCACTTCGCGGAGGAGATCGACCGGCTGGGTGTCGAGACGGTTTTCCTGCAGCCACTGGCTGATCCGATCGCCCAGCTTTTGACGGTACGCTTCCACGACCCGGGGCGCTCGCGATTGGACTTGCTGTAGATGTTTTTCGATCAGCTGCAGATTGGCCGTCAAATCGGCCGCCATGGCCTGGCCTTCTGAGCGGCGCATGGCGGTCAGATTTTCCAGAGCCGCGGTCAATGTGGTTTGGACCAGGGGCCAGACTTCGGCAGTATCCCTCAGTGGCGGTCGGTCGTCGACGACGCCGGGTAGTAGCAGCAGGGCGTCCAGAGTAAGCGGTTCGGACCCCTGCCAGCGCTGCTGGACTTTCTGTAGCTGTTGGCGGTAGCCGTCCAGCACTTCTTCGTTGATACGAAACTGGTCGGGGGTTGAGGGGTTTTGGATACGGACATTGACCTGGACGGTGCCTCGTTTGACATGTTGGCGGACGAGCCCATCGATTTGCGGATCGAGTGTGGGGCAGCCGTCGCTGCAGCGCGTGGAAATTTTCAGATAGCGGTTATTGATGGTGCGAACTTCCACCGTGGCCACCAGAAGTTCGTTCTGGCGAGCAGCCTCGCCGAATCCGGTCATGCTTAACAGCAAGGCAGTTGTACTCCCAGGCAGGCTTGCGTGGCCCTTTTGATCCCAGCGCGTTGATCCGCCCGTCCGACGCGCGGGTTTGGGATGTTGAAGTTTATGGGGCGGGTGGTTGGAGCGGCGTGTCTTCCGCGGGGGTTTTGGGTGCGTTGCCTGTTTTGTCAGCGGGGGGTTGGGCGGTCGCGGGATCGCTGCTGGTGGCCGGTGCGGCGCCCATGCCGGGGGGCGCCAGCTCCTGTTCGGCGCTGCCGCTGATCACGCGGAAGGCGACGATGCACAGGACGATCCACAGGAAGGCAGTCCACATGGTGACCTTGGTAAACGTATCACCGGCCTTGGCCCCAAAGGCGCTCTGCCCGCCCATGCCGCCCAGGGCGCCGGCCAGGCCGCCGCCCCGTCCGCGCTGGACGAGGACCAGGAGGATCAGAAACAGGGCTGCCAGGATCAGGAGCACGAGTACCAGTGCGTTCCAATTCATCGATTTCCTCGTCAGGCTGTTGGTCGTTCAAGTCCGGGACGATGTGGGTTGTGGAATATTGGGACGAGCGGATGATGGGGCTGGCGGATTTGGTCGTGGTCAGGCGGCCCCGGCGATGGCCAGGAAGCTGTCCGCCTCCAGGCTGGCCCCACCCACCAGGGCGCCATCGATATCGGGTTGGGCCAGCAGTTCGGCGGCGTTGTCGGGTTTGACACTGCCGCCGTATTGGATCCGCACCGCATCGGCGACGTCGATATTGTAGCGATCTGCCAGCAGTTTGCGAAGATCGAGATGGACCTCTTGGGCCTGCTGGGGAGTGGCGACTTTGCCCGTCCCGATGGCCCATACCGGTTCGTAGGCGATCACGATCCCCGCCGCATCCTGGGGGGAGAGGCCTGCCAGCGATCCTGTGAACTGTTGTTGGATCACTTGCCGGGTCTGACCGGCCTCGCGCTGTTGCAGTTGTTCGCCCACGCAGACGATGGGTGTCAGGCCGGCCGCGAGGGCGGCGTGCAGTTTGCGATTGACGTCCTGGTCGGTTTCGCCCAGCAGGTGGCGGCGTTCGCTGTGTCCGAGGATGACGTAGCGGCAGCCGATATCCAGCAGCATGGCGGCACTGAGTTCGCCGGTGAATGCGCCGGAGGGTTCGTGGTACATGTTCTGGGCACCCAGCGCGACCCCGCTGTGCGAAAGGGCGGTTGCCACGGCGTCGAGGTAAATGCTGGGGGGGCAGACGGCCAGTTCGACGTTGTTCAGCTGGTCGGCCTGGCGGGCGACCGCGGTCGCCAGTTCCACGGCCGTCGCTCGGTCGGTGTTCATCTTCCAGTTGCCGGCGATAAACGGTTTTCTCATTTCGGGGTCGCTCCGGCTGAGGGGATTTGCCGTCCCAGGATTTCCACGATTTTACGGATTTGGGCAACCAGTTGTGTGTACTGTTCCGGCAGGAGGGCCTGGGGGCCGTCGGAGAGGGCTTCTTCGGGGCAATGATGCACTTCGATATGGATCCCGTCCGCACCGGCCGCCGCGCCGGCCAGGGCGCAGGCGGGGATCAGGTCGGGCCGGCCGGTCGCATGGCTGGGGTCGACCACGATCGGCAGGTGGGAGAGGGCTTTGATCGCGGGGACGGCGGCCAGGTCGAACACGTTGCGGGTTTCGGGGTCGAAACCCTTGATGCCTCGTTCGCACAGCACGACATGGGGGTTCCCTTGCGACAAGACATACTCGGCGCTCATCAACAGCTCCTTGATCGTCGCGCTCATACCGCGTTTCAGCAGGACCGGTTTCTGCAATTGGCCGACCTCCTTGAGGAGGACGAAATTTTGCATGTTGCGAGCCCCGATTTGGATCATGTCGGCGTAGCGATTGACCAGTTCGACACGGCGTGGATCCATGACCTCGGTCAGGACGGGCATGTCGAATTTGTCGCCGGTATCGCGCAAGATCTTGAGCCCTTCTTCGCCCAGGCCCTGAAAAGCGTATGGGCTGGTGCGGGGTTTGAAGGCCCCGCCACGCAAGATGTTGGCACCCGCGCGATGGACGGCCGCGGCGATGGTTTCCATCTGCCGGGCGCTCTCGATCGCACACGGCCCGGCGATCATGCCCACGAAGGGTCCGCCGATTTGGACGTGCCCGATCTCGATCACGCTGGGCTGGGGGTGGGCCTCGCTGCTGGCCAGCTTGTAGGGCGGCAGGACGGGCACGACCTGGGCCACGCCGGGGATCGCTTGCAGCGGGGCCGCGGCAATTTTCGCTTCGTCGCCAATCACACCGATTACCGTCCGGTGCGTGCCACGGCTGAGATGAGCGTTGAGGCCCAGCGCCTCGACACGTTGCACCACGTGCCGCAGCTGTTCCTCGGTGGCGTCGGACTGCAGGATAATGATCATGGCGGGGGCTGCCTGGTGGGAGAAACTGGAGAATATAACCGAAGCGAGCGGTGGAACGAAGGGAGCGATTCAAAAGGGGCTCATCCCGCCGGGCCGTCCAGCCCGCCTGACCACCGGCCCTCCCGCGCATGGCCCCAGCGACGCGCGATCCCGCGGGCGACGGTCCATCCCCCCACGACGCGCTTGCTTAACGACGCGCGCACCCCCCACGGCGCGGTCTCCCCTGGCG
>WVZU01000220.1:4607-18969 GCA_011772275.1 Planctomycetales bacterium
GATCGCTCGACGGACACGCGTGTCCTGCTGGTGCCCCTCCAGCTCGATAAAAAACAGGTAACCCCCTTCCGCTTCGCCAATGGGAAACGACTCGATCCAGCACAGGTTGACCCGGTGACGTTTGAAGATGGCGGTGGCGTCGGCCAGGGATCCGGGACGGTGTTCCAGTTGGAACATGAGCGCGGTTTTGTCGGCACCGCTGCGGGCGGCCTCGTGATGGCTGATGACGGCGAAGCGGGTGAGGTTGTCCTGATTGTCTTCGATGTTGGCGGCCAGCACGTTCAGGCCGTAATGTGTGCCGGCTTGCACGCTGGCGATGGCCGCGGCGTCGGGTTTGTCGGCTGCCAGTTGAGCGGCGGTGGAGGTGCTGGCGACTTCGCAGGTGCGGGCAATGGGCAAGTGCGTGGACAGCCAGCGGCGACACTGCGAAAGTGCTTGCGGACGGCTGTAAACCTCCTTGACGTCCGATCGTTGACCTTTTCCCAGCAGGTTGTGATGGATGATCAACTGGACCTCGGCACAGACGCGCACGCCGTGCCGGCGGAAATTGTCCAGGGTGTCCGCGATGCGTCCATCGGTGGAGTTTTCCAAGGGCACCAGGCCGTAATCGGCCAGTCCCCGGTCGACCTCTTCGAAGACCGAGCCGATTGTGCCGACCGGCAGAAATTCCACGGTCTGGCCAAAACGGTGGATGGCTGCCAGGTGGCTGTAGCTGTACAAGGGTCCCAGGAATGCCACCCGCAACATTTTCTCGATCGCTCGTGAACCACTAATAATCTCCCGAAAGACGGCGCGGATGCACTGTTCGGAGAGCGGGCCTTTGGACAGTTTTGCCACGCGCGCCAGGACCTCTTCTTCGCGGCCCGGCGCATAGATGGTCTGGCCGACGGCGTCCTTGAGCTGACCGATCTGGTGTGCCAGCCCGCCCCGTTCGTTCATCAAAGCCAGGATCTGGCGGTCGAGCCGGTCGATCCGTTTGCGAAGGCTGGCCAGCGTCGGTTTCCGGCCCCGCGCGGATTTCTGGGGGCCCGCCGTCTTCTGTCGGGCCGCTGGGGGCCTGGCATTTGGGGAGGACGCTGGCTGGGGGGGGGACTTGCGTTTGGCCATCAAATCTATCTCGGCCGATAAGATGTGTTGTCACAGGTGGGATGGTCGTCCAAAGNNAGCGGCCGCGGGGACCTGTGTCAAATTGGCAGTCGGCTGGCGGTTATTCGCAGATTTTTTGCCAACCATTTAATTGTAAACGTATATTTAATAAATGGTTGCGCTAATTGCATCTGTGGCTGGCATGTCCTTTGCGTGCCTGAAATGGGACGCTCTGCAGATCTTGCTCGGCGCGCCACCGCGCCGTTGGAAAAACGAGAAAGGAAAAGGAACTGACGATGGCTGAGGGTGAAAAAATCATTGGAATCGACTTGGGCACAACCAACTCGGTGGTGTCGGTGATGGAGGGTAAGGATGCCAAGGTCATCGCCAACCCCGAGGGCAATCGTCTGACCCCCAGCGTGGTGGCGTTTACCGACAAGGGCGAGACGTTGGTTGGCGAACTGGCTCGCCGCCAGGCGGTCACCAATCCTTCGCGTACGATTTACTCGATCAAGCGTTTCATGGGCCGCCGGCACAGCGAGGTCCAGACGGAAGAAAAGATGGTGCCGTACGAAATTACGGGCGGCCCGTCCGACTTTGTGAAGGTGAAGGTAGGCGACAAGGAGCACACACCGCCAGAAATTTCCGCTCTGGTCTTGCGGAAGCTGAAGGAATCGGCGGAGGCCTATCTGGGCCACAAAGTGAAGAAGGCGGTGATTACGGTACCGGCTTATTTTAATGATTCGCAGCGGCAGGCGACCAAGGACGCGGGCCAGGTGGCTGGTCTGGAGGTGGCCCGGATCATCAACGAGCCGACGGCTGCGGCGCTGGCCTACGGTTTGGACCGGAAAGAACACGAAAAGATCGTTGTGTTCGACCTGGGCGGTGGGACCTTTGACGTGTCCATCCTGGAGGTGGCCGAAGGTGTCTTTCGCGTGATCAGCACCAACGGCGATACCCACTTGGGCGGTGATGATTTTGACGAAGTCTTGATCAACCATGTAGCCCAACAATTCAAAAACGAACAGGGTATCGACCTGCGCAACGACAGCATGGCTCTGCAGCGACTGCAAGAGGCGTGCGAAAAGGCGAAGAAGGAGTTGAGCACCGCGCAGTCGACCGACATCAACCTGCCGTTCATTACCGCGGATGCCAGCGGCCCCAAGCATTTGCAGGTCAGCATCTCTCGAGCGGAATTTGAAAAGTTGATCGACGGCCTGGTCGAACGTTGCCGCGGACCGGTAAACCAGGCCCTCACAGACGCCAAGATGGATCCCAGCGAAATCGACGAAGTGGTGCTGGTGGGGGGGTCGACGCGGATTCCCAAGGTCCAGGAGTTCGTGAAAAAAATCTTTGGCAAGGACCCGCACAAGGGGGTCAATCCCGACGAAGTGGTGGCCGTGGGAGCGGCGATCCAGGCGGGGGTGCTTGCCGGGGAAGTGCAGGACGTGCTGTTGCTGGACGTCACGCCCCTCTCCCTGGGTATCGAGACGCTGGGGGGGGTGTTTACCAAGCTGGTGGAGCGGAACACGACGATTCCGACGGAGCGGAAGCAGGTCTTCAGTACGGCGGACGACAATCAGACGGCGGTGACCGTACGCGTGTTCCAGGGCGAACGGGAGATGGCGGCGGACAACCGGCTGCTGGGCCAGTTCAACCTGGAAGGCATCCCGCCCGCTCCGCGCGGCGTGCCC
Organism: Planctomycetales bacterium; assembly: GCA_011772275.1. GTDB lineage: Bacteria > Planctomycetota > Planctomycetia > Pirellulales > UBA7805 > CS4-C045. The sequence continues at coordinate 7,388 of WVZU01000220.1, forward strand.
CAGATCGAAGTCAAGTTTGACATCGACGCCAACGGCATCCTCAACGTGTCGGCCAAAGACATGGCCACCAGCAAGGAGCAGACGGTGCGGATTGAGCAGTCGAGCGGTTTGACGGAGGGAGAGATCGATCGGATGCAAAAAGACGCGGAAGAGCATGCCGCGGAGGACAAGCAGCGGCGGAATTTGGTTGAGACCCGCAACAAGGCCGAGGCGATGTGCTTCGAGCTGGAAAAGTTGATCAAGGAGCATGCGGACAAGCTGAGCGACGCGGACAAACAGCCGCTGGAAGCAGCCATTGCCAAGACCCGCGAGGTCGCGGCCGGTGATGACATCGAGAAAATCAAGTCCGCCATTACCGAGCTGGAACAGGCATCGCATGCCGTCAGCAAGACGCTGTACGAACAGGGAGCCGCGGCCAGCGCGACCGATCAGCCAGAGGCCGCAGGGGGGCCAGCGGCGGGCGCGGCAGAGCCGCCGCCCGCAGGGGAAGATGTGATCGACGCCGACTTCGAGGTCAAGGATTCGTAACCGAGGCCCGGGCGTCGCTTGAGCGGCCCGGCCGCTGCCGGGGCCACCCGTCCGGCGGCCAGTGCCAGGCGGCCCGACGGGTACGCAAAGGCGGGTTGTTTGCCAGCCGCGTGGGCGGCGGGGTCCTCGCCACGACACACAAGCGGCTGGACGGTGCCAATCGGGGGCATGCAACATGGGAATCCGATTCGAAAAACTGACCATTAAAGCCCAGGAGGCGGTCCAGCGGGCGCAAAGGCTGGCCTCCGAGGCCGGAAATCCCGCCATCGGGGCACTGCATCTGCTGGCCGCCCTGCTGGACGAATCCGAAGGGATCATCCGCCCCATCCTGGAACGGATCGGGACCAACCTGGGACAGCTGCAGCAGATCGTCGATGCGGAATTGGGGCATCTACCCAAGGTCCAGGGTGGCGCCGAGCCGGTGGCCGAACCCGATTTTATGCGGGTTTTCGAGGAGGCCGAAACCGAAGCGGACAACATGAAGGACGACTTTGTGTCGACCGAACACTTGTTGTTGGCGCTGACCAAGGTCGATTCCAAGGCAAAAAACCTCCTCCAGCTGAACGCGATTGACCCGCAGACGGTCTTGAAGGCCCTCCAGGCGGTCCGGGGCAGTTCGCGGGTCACGGACCAGAACCCGGAGGATAAGTTCCAGGCCCTGGAAAGGTACGGGATCGATCTGGTCGAACGAGCGCGCCAGGGGAAGTTGGACCCGGTGATTGGCCGCGACCAGGAAATCCGCCGCGTGATCCAGGTTTTGTCACGGCGGACCAAGAACAACCCGGTGTTGATTGGCGAACCGGGTGTGGGGAAGACGGCGATCGCCGAGGGCCTGGCGTTACGGATCATCCAGGGCGACGTCCCGCAAAGTTTGAAGAGCAAGCGGGTGGTGGCTCTGGACATGGGGGCCCTGATTGCCGGTACGAAGTTTCGGGGTGAGTTTGAAGAGCGGCTGAAGGCGGTGCTGCGCGAAATCCAAGATGCCGGCGGATCGATCATTTTATTTATCGACGAACTGCACACCGTGGTCGGGGCGGGGCGAGCCGAGGGGGGGAGTGACGCGGCCAATTTGCTGAAACCCGCGCTGGCCCGCGGCGATTTGCGTTGTGTCGGCGCGACGACGTTGGACGAGTACCGCCAGTACATCGAAAAAGACGCCGCCCTGGAACGCCGCTTCCAGCCCGTGTTTGTGGGCGAGCCGAACGTGACCGATACGATTTCCATCCTCCGCGGGCTCAAACCCCGTTACGAAGCGCATCACAAGGGGGTCAAGATCAAGGATTCCGCGCTGGTCGCGGCCGCCGAACTCTCCAAACGCTACATCACCGACCGTTTCCTGCCCGACAAGGCGATTGACCTGGTCGATGAGGCGGCCAGCAAGTTGGCCATGGAGCTGGAAAGCGTTCCGCAGGAAATCGATGTCGTACAGCGACGTTTGACGCGACTCGAGCTGGCCCAGAGGCAGCTGGCCGAGGAGACCGAAGAGCACGCCAAAGAGCAGTTGGTCGACATCGAACAGGAGATGGCTCAGCTGCGCGAAAAGCTGCAGGCGCTGCGCCAGCAGTGGGAAGCGGAAAAGTCCGGTCTGGGGGACGTGCAGGACATTCGGCACCAGCTGGCCGATGCGGAACTGCAATTCGAACAACTGGATGCGGCCATCAAGGAAAAAGCCGCCAGCGGCGCGGTCGTTTCAGAGGAAGATTATCAGCGGTTGTACGAGCTGGATGTCCAGCGCAAGCGCCTCCAGCAGCAGCAAGATGATCTGGAACTGCAAAATGTCAGGGCCGGTGGCCAAGCGGGTGAAGGAACAGCTGTCGCGATCCCGCGGCGGTTGCTGCGGCAGGAAGTCACCGAGGAAGAAGTTGCCGATGTGGTCAGCGCGTGGACCGGGATCCCCGTGTCGCGGATGATGGAAACCGAACGGGCCAAGCTATTGGTCATGGAAGAACGCATCCATCAGCGGGTCGTGGGCCAGAAGGAAGCGGTCCAGGCGGTTTCCAACGCCGTCCGGCGCAGCCGCAGCGGATTGCAGGATCCAAATCGGCCCATCGGGTCCTTTATCTTTCTGGGGCCCACCGGCGTGGGCAAAACGGAACTGTGCAAGGCGCTGGCCGAAGTCATGTTCGACGACGAAAACGCCATGGTCCGCCTGGACATGAGCGAGTTCATGGAAAAGCACACCGTCAGCCGCTTGATCGGTGCACCCCCAGGCTATGTTGGCTACGAGGAGGGGGGTAAGCTGACCGAAGCCGTTCGCCGGCGGCCCTATTGTGTGGTCCTGTTGGACGAAATCGAAAAGGCGCACCGCGATGTCTTCAATGTGCTCTTGCAGGTCCTGGATGACGGGCGGCTGACCGACAACCACGGGAAGACGGTCGATTTCACCAATACGATCATCGTCATGACCAGCAACATCGGCAGTCAGCACATTCAAGAGATTACCGAAAGGGGTGGGACCGAAGAGGAAATCCGCGCGGCGATCGGTGATGCGCTCAAAGCCAATTTTCTGCCCGAATTCCTCAACCGCGTGGACGAAACCATTGTCTTCCACCCCCTGCGCCGCGAACAGATCGCTCGGATCGTCGATCTGCAACTACAGCGACTGGCAGAGACGCTGGCACACAAGAATATTGCCCTCACCGTCACCGATGCGGCCCGCAAGGCGATCGCCGCCGAAGGTTACGACCCCACGTACGGGGCCCGACCGCTGAAGCGGATCATTCAACAACGCCTGCAAAACCCGCTGGCCACCGAACTGCTGAAGGGGGAAATCGAAAGTGGGGGTGGCGTGACCATCGATTACGAAGGTGAGGATTTCCAGTTCACACCCACTGCCACGGGCGAACAGGTGATTGCCAGCGAAGTGCTCTGAAGCAAAACAGGGCCCCGCGACCCGAAGTGCTAAGTTACCGTCAAGCGGGCCGCTGGCCNNGAAGAACGGAAAGGGACAAGGACCCGGTTCAGCGCTTTTCCAAGCCCAGCTTCTCGACCAGGACCTGGGCCCCCGGCGTGAGACGACGAATTTTTTCGGCGATGTGGGACTTCTCCGAAACCGTGGCCTTTTCAGCACGCTGGCTCAGCTTGGACACCTTCACCTTGCGGTGGCGGCGCCGCTTGATCTCTTTGCGTCGTTCGCTAGCTCCCACACCAGCCTCCCTGAAAATGGCAGCAGAAATGAAGGGTTTTCCAGCCCTCGCGAAACCCGGTTAGCCCTGGTTCTAGCACCTGGCCGGACGTCATGTCAAGCCGCTCAGCCAGCCCGGACCGCCGTGACCGGGGGTCCACAGACGGGGTCGGATCCGCTGACAGGTTTGCCGCTGACAGGGTCGGGAGTCTTTTTGCCCAAGGTGGCGGTGCCAGACCATCGAACGGCCGCGCGGCAGCGACAAATTCCCGACCCCTTGATGCAACCGCACCGTTCGGCCAGGTACGGGACCGGCAGGTTGCCCATCTGGCTGCCGGTTGAGTTGCTGATCCGGACTGCCGACCGGGCAGGACCGGATGGTTCCAGCAGAATGGCCATGGGGTTGATGGCGGCCATACAGGGGATCCAAATCCCAGCGGCATGCTGGGGCGCACGCCCCGCGGCCGGATGAGCCGGCCATGGGTCCTTCGCTGGCCGAGTGGGGTTGGTTTACAATCATGACCTTCTGGCGGCGAAAGGAAAGCACGATCATGTACCTGCTCGAATTCAGCATGTCACCGCTCAACCAGGGCGAAAGCGTCAGCCACTACGTGGCCCGCAGTCTGGAAATTGTCGACGCCAGCGGCCTGGACTATCGCCTGCACGCCATGGGCACGATTGTCGAAGGGGAACTGGACGAGTTGTGCGAGCTGCTGAAAAAGTGTTTTGCCGCCATGGCCGCAGATTGCGACCGTATCACCTGTTCGGCAAAATTTGATTACCGGCGGGGTTATCGCGGCCGGCTGGAATCGAAGGTGGCCAGCGTCCAGCAGAAACTGGGCCGCCAGCTAAAGACGGAAGAGCCCGGCCAGCGGATGGGACCGCTGGGACCGCAGCGTAGGATGGACGAAAGCGAAACGGAGTTGTCCGATGAATGACAGTGCCGACATTCCCCCCGTGGTGGCCGTTCTGGGGCGGGTGCCCAGCGGTATTTTCATCCTCACCGCCAGCCACCAGGGGCAGGAGACGGGCCTGCTGGCCAGCTGGGTGATGCAGGCCGGGTTTGATCCGCCCATGATTAGCTTGGCCGTCCGTCACGGCCGCTATGTGGCCGATTGGCTGGCGGAGGGTGCCCCGTTTGCCCTGAATGTCGTTGCCGAGCACCAGAAACCGATTTTGAGCCATTTTGGCCGTGGGTTTGAACCGGGGGCACCGGCCTTCGAAGGTTTGGAAGTGCGGCATGACGCACGCGGCGTGCCGATCCTGATGACCGGTACGCTGGGCCACGTTGCCTGCGAGCCGCGGGGACATATCGATTCCGGCGATCACCGGATTTTTCTCGGCGAAGTCACCGGCGGTGACCTCTCGCACGACCTGCCGCCCATGCTGCACGTTCGCAAGAGCGGAGCCCATTATTGACGGCGCGACGCGGCGGCTCTCCAGCCCCTGACCCGAATCCCGTTGCACGCCTGCCGTCGCCTGGCGATGCGATTTTTCGTAGGCATCCCGGACCTGGGGCTGACGCGTGAGGTTGTCGCCTGTCGCCGCGTTGCGGTTGGTTTTTTGGTGGGGTCGCGGTTCCTGGGGTCGAGCCGCTGGGCGACCAGGTGGACTTCTATCCGATGACGTCCGGCGTTTTTTAGGCGGAGTTTTTCTGATGCGGGTCTGCACTTTACCACCGCGCGTGCTTCGGCAGAGCGTTACCCGAAGGGGTCGGGAGTCTTTTTCGCCACCCGTCCCACTATCCATCGATGCAGGGTTTTTGCGTGGCGAAAAAGACTCCCGACCCCACTCCCGACCCCATTCGTATCCGACGCCATTAGGTGTCCCTTTTGGTGGGATGGCCCTTCCTGGGGCTGCCGCGTGAGGCTGTTAGCTGTCGCCGCGTTGCGGTTGACGACCAGAGGGGTCGTTTGTGGAGCGTTATGTAGAGCTAACCCGCCACTCGGCAATCGGCGAAGGTCTCGATCTCCAGGGCCACCAGGCGGTGGACCAGTTCACGAGCTGTTTGGGGGCGGCGGAGCGGGTGTTTGGCCAGCATCCGGTGCACCAGGCTCGCCGCCGCTTTGGGCAGCTGCGGTAACAGGCTGCGGATGCAGGTCGGTCGCGTTTGCCGATGCTGGCTGGCCACTTCCGCCAGGGTCCGGCCGGTCAGGGGCAGGCGGCCGCTTAACGCTTCGTAAAGTGTTGCTCCCAGGCTGTAGATGTCGCTGCGCCCGTCACTGCCCAGCGAGGACGTCACCGTTTCGGGCGCGATGTAGTTGAACGTGCCCATGGTCTGGCGATCCACGGCCGATCCTTCCTGGTCGATGCAGCGAGCGAACCCCAGGTCCAGTAAGGTGGCGTGTCCGTCCGGCGCCACCAGGATGTTTTCCGGTTTGACATCGCCGTGCAGCCAGCCGAAATCGTGCAGAGCAATCAGTGCATCGGCCACTTGGCGAACGATCCAGAACGCAGTCGAGGGGGGCAGGTTCCGTTGCGCCGCCAGCAGCTGGCGAAGGGTTTGGCCGGGCAAACGTGGCATCGTGATGAAATACGGCCGCGTGCGGATGTTTGCGTCGAGCACGGAAATCAGGTGCGGGTGACTGACTTTGCGGCCGACGTAGGCCTCTTGACGCATGGCCTGGCAAGCTTGCGCATCGTGGACGAATTCGGTTGCCAGCAGTTTGACCACGTAATGACACTGTGGGTTGTCCGATCCTGTGGGTCGAGCCAAAAAGGCAGCCGAGAGGTGGCCGCTGTGCAGGGGTTCGACCAGTTGCCAGGGTCCGACAACCGCGGGCAGATCAGGTGCGCGGTGTGGTAATGCCGCCGACCGGCGGTCAGCCGAGCTGGTTGTCTGTTGGGTCATCGCGGTTGGCAAGAAATCTGCGCAGACGGGTATCTTTCCCTAGCTTCGGCTGGAGGGGGCGGTAAAGTTGAATGGGATTTGCCGTGGGAGGAGCCGCGGGGCGGGAAGGTTCCGGCCAGCATGCAGCCTCCTTTCGCTGCTTTCCCGGTCTTTTTAAAATCAGGATGTCGGCCGCAAGGCTGGTCCGTCGGGTGGTCGGTTTTTTGAAAAGTTTGGCCGCTGGAGGGGGCGGAAGTCTGGCCGGCCTGCCGCGCGACTGGCTGGCGGCGGATCTTGGCCTGCGACAAAGACCCGCCAACCCCTTTACCGCCACGATTCTTGAACCGGGAAATGGAATGCCATGACTGTTCGTTCTGATCCATTCGCTCTGCCAGCCTCTCGCGGGATCCCACCCCAATGGTTATTGCTCGCCTGCCTCTGCGCCTTTGGATTGCCCTGGCAGGGGGGGTGTTCCAGCGAACCGCCGCCGCCGGTCGCCAGCGACACGGGCGAGGCGGAGGTCCCGGCTGTCGACGAGGCGCGGACGATTGCTTTTGTGACCAACCAGATTGCCGACTTCTGGAACATCGCCAAAGCCGGTTGCCAGGACGCGGCCAAAGACTTTGGCCTTGAAGTCGAAGTGAAGATGCCGCCCGAAGCGACGGTGGTCGAGCAGAAACGGATTGTGGAAGACCTGCTGACTGCCGGCGTCGACGCGATTGCGATCAGTCCCCTGGACGCGGACAACCAGACAGACTTTTTAAACAAGGTGGCCGAAAAGGTGCCGCTGATCACGCACGACTCGGATGCCCCCAATTGCAACCGCCTGATGTACATCGGAATGGACAACTACAAGGCGGGCCGCATGTGTGGCGAGCTGGTCAAGGAGGCGTTGCCCGAGGGGGGTAAGGTGATGATTTTCATTGGACGGCTGGAACAAACCAATTCCAAGTATCGTCGGCAGGGTGTCATCGACGAACTGCTGGACCGCCCGGAAGATCCCAGCCGCTTCGATCCAGTCGACCAGCCGATCGAAGGCGAAAAGTACACGATCCTGGGTACGATCACCGATCAGGGAAAGCACGAAGTTGCCAAAGAAAAAGCGGCCGATGCGATTAACACTTATCCCGAAATGCAAGCGATGGTGGGACTGTTCGAGTACAATCCGCCGGCCATTTACCAGGCGCTGTCCCAGGCGGAAAAACTGGGCCAGATCAAGCTGATCGGCTTCGACGAAAACGACTTGACCTTGCAGGCGATCAAGGACGGAGATTGTACCGGTACCGTCGTGCAGGATCCGTACCAGTACGGCTACCGATCGGTCGAAAAACTCGTGGAATATCTGAAGGACGGGGAAGCGGCGATTCCGGATGACAAGTATGTCGATATTCCCCCGCGGAAGATCACCCAGGAGAACGTGGACGAATTTTGGGCGGACCTCCGCGCCAAGAAGGGGGGCTGACCGGGCAACTGCCGGTTCCCGCAGACCACCCGCTGGTGGAAACCGTCCGACCGGCAGCTGGGTATCCGTTTCTTTTTGAGCCGCTATGTCTGACCAATCGATCGCACCGGTGCTGGAAGTGCGACACATCTGCAAGCGCTTTCCCGGTGTGCGCGCCTTGCACGACGTCGGGTTGACGTTGGCGCGTGGCGAAGTGCTCGCCCTGATTGGTGAAAACGGCGCGGGCAAGAGTACGCTGATGAAGATTCTGGCCGGCGTGCAGTCGGCCGACAGCGGGCAGATCCTCATCGATGGCCGGCCGGTCGTGATCGACTCGGTCCACAAGGCACTGCGTCAAGGCGTGGCCTTGATCCACCAGGAACTGAACCTGGCCGGCAACCTGGACGTCGCGGCCAACATCTTCCTGGGCCGCGAGCCGTTGTTGCGACTGGGGCTGATCGATACGGCCACCATCCACTGCCAGGCGAGCGGGTTCCTGGACAAGATCGGACTCGACGTGGCGCCGACCACCCTTGTGGGTGACCTGCCGATCGGCCAGCAGCAAATGGTGGAAATTGCCAAGGCCCTCTCCGTGAACGCTCGTGTTTTAATCATGGATGAACCGACGTCCAGCCTGTCCGCCAAGGAAACGGACGCGTTGTTTCGCGTCGTGCGCGAATTGCGCTCCAGCGGTGTCAGCGTGATTTATATTTCGCACCGTTTGGGCGAGGTGAAGGAACTGGCCGATCGGGTCAGCGTGCTGCGCGATGGCGAGAACGCGGGCGATTTGAGTCGCGACCAGATCGATCACGACGCCATGGTCCGCCTCATGGTGGGTCGCGAGATTTCCCAGTTTTACGCGCGGCGACCGCACAAAATCGGCGATATTGTCCTGGAAGTCGACCGGCTGGTCACGCCCGCCTGGCCCCAGCACCCGCTCAGCTTCGGCGTCCGCGCCGGCCAGATCGTTGGTGTGGCCGGCCTGGTCGGCGCCGGGCGCACCGAAATGGTGCGAACCTTGTTTGGCATCGATCAGCCGCTGGCGGGGACGGTCCGCGTGAAGGGCCAAACGGTCGACATGAAAAATTCGCTGGCCACGATTCGCAGCGGACTGGCACTGGTCCCGGAAGACCGCAAGCAGCACGGTTTGGTCTTGGAAATGAGTGTCCGCGAGAACACCAGCCTGGCCGGGCTGCGGCAGAACGCCCTGCTGGGGGGCTTCCTCAATCGGGCGGAAGAGACACGCCTTACCCAGTCCATGGTCCAACGGCTCTCCACCAAAACACCCTCGCTGGATCAGGTTGCCCACTGCCTGTCGGGTGGCAACCAGCAAAAGGTCGTCCTGGGAAAATGGCTCTCGCTGGCGCCGCAAGTCCTACTGCTTGACGAACCCACCCGGGGCATCGATGTTGGTGCCAAGGAAGAAATTTATCGGCTGATGGAAGAACTGGCCGAACAGGGGGTCGCGATCCTGTTTGTCTCCAGCGAAATGGAAGAAATCCTGGGGATGAGCGACCGGGTGCTGGTCATGCACGAAGGCCGGATTTCCGGCGAGCTGGATCGGGACGAATTGAGCGAAGAGGGGATCATGCAACTGGCCACCGGACGGCCCCAAGCCGCCTGAGACGGTACGCAATCGATGCGATGGATCAACCCGAAAATTATCGGAATCCTGCTCCTCCTGATCGGCCTGTGGGTATTTCTGGCGATCGCGGTCCCGGAGACCTTTCTTAAGGGAGGCAACCTGGAAAACCTCATGCGGCGGACCGCGCTGTACGGCATCCTGGGGATCGGCGTGGCCTTTGTGATCATCACCGCCGGTATCGACCTCTCCATCGGATCGATTGTCTGTCTCAGTGCCAGCATCCTCGCCCTGCTGCTGCAGGTCCGCTACGAACCATTCGACATGCAGCCCGTCCTGGCCGTCCAGGCCAGCCAACAGACGATTGTGCTGCCGGGCCACGTGGAGACATTTGCTGCGGGCCAGAAAATTCGGTATCAGGGGGGACGTCGCGCACGGAATGCGATGCTGATTGTTACCCACGTCGCACCCGTCACGTTCACAACCCACCAGAATGACCAAGTTGCTGCGACCGCTTTGAAGGTCGACAAACCGCTGTCGCGCGATGACAACACGGGGTTCATCGCCAAATTGTCCACCCTGACGGCGCTGGATCGCGGGGACCCTGCCGCCGGTATCGCACCCACGCTGACCTTGGCAGCCGCTCATCCGAACCTGGCCGCCCGGGACAAACTGGTGTTGCTGGATCCGGCCGCCGGACGACAAGACCTGGTGATCGACGCGGCCGAAGTACGGGATGCCCAGACCGTGGTGCGGTTGCGGGACGAATTGGGATCGAATGTCAGCCAGCAGTGGCTGGCGATTCCGGTCGAGCGCCGACAGCGGATGTCCGTGCTGATGGCCATCGCGGCAGTCCTGCTGATCGGCCTGATCCTGGGACTGGTCCACGGCCTGCTGATCACCAAGGTCGAATTGCAGCCGTTTGTGGTCACGTTGTGCGGGCTGCTGGTTTACCGGGGGGTCGCCCGCTGGCTGACCAACGACCAGGTACAGGGTTTCAAGACTGAGTATGCCGACTCGATCCAGCGGCTGGCGGTGGGCAAGCTGAGCCTGGGATTCACCTCCCATGGCGAAGTGATCGGGATCCCCTACCCGTTCTTTATCTTGATCATCACCGGCGTGCTGGCCTCCATTTTCCTGAACAAGACGATTTGGGGACGCTACATGCAGGCCGTGGGCCATAACGAGGCCGCGGCCCGGTACTCAGGCATCCACACGCACTGGGTCAAGATCGTGGCCTATGTGATTTGCGCGGTGCTGGCGTGCGTGGGCGGGATGCTGTTCGCACTTTCCAACAACTCTGTCTCTCCTTCGGCCTTTGGAAACTTCTTCGAACTGTACGCGATTGCCGCGGCCGTGCTGGGCGGGTGCTCGTTGCGGGGTGGCGAGGGGGGAATTCTGGGCGTGATCATCGGCACGGCCGTCATGCAAACGCTGAAAAACTCGATCCTGCTGCTGGGGATCTCCGATACGCTGGAGTTCGTGATCGTGGGGCTGGTCCTGCTAGGGGGCGTGATTGCCGATCAGTACATCAAACGCGCGATCGACCGCCGCCGCCTGGCGACTCGCCGTGTTCACCCCCCCGCCTGACCTGCCGGTCCTTCCCCACCCTCCTCTACGCTCTGCTTGCAGTGGAGACGGCTGCTCGAAGCTCTGTGAGCCCTCGGGCCATTTGCTCGACACTCGCTCGACACTCGATTGCTCTGCAGTGGATACAAGTGGCGACTGAGGACGCGGCCAGGCAGAAGACTTGGCCGTGGCGCTACAGATGGCGGGTGGGAAATGCGGGTTACGTGCCGGCGAACTGTTTGAGGTCGTGTTCCAGGGCCAGCAAGCGGTTTTCCAGCATGGTTTTCACGGCGGCAAGGTCTGCGCCGTCTTGTGGCGGGTGCCAGACAAACGAATAGAACTTGATTTTCGGCTCGGTCCCCGAAGGGCGGATGGCGACGTAATTGCCGTCCGCCTGGAAGTCCAGGATGACCAGGTCGCCCGTCGGCCCTGCCAGGGGTGTTGTGTTGCCCGCCCTGTCGGTGATGGTCTGCTGCTGGTAGTCGCGTATTTGCCGAACTTTCAGGTC
>WVZU01000416.1 GCA_011772275.1 Planctomycetales bacterium
TTTTTTTATTTGTCTCGGATTTCGAATTCGTTATTTCGGATTTCAGCAACCTGTCGAAACCCCGCAAGAGCGATTCCCCATGCCCGCTCGAATTTTGATCGTTGACGACGAACAGAGCATGTGCGATCTGCTGGAGGCGGATTTGGGCTGCCGCGGGTTGGACACGACCTGCTTTACGTCCGCCGAACTGGCATTTGCGGCTGTGCAGCAGCAGCCATTCGACGTCGTGTTGACCGATCTGAAGATGCCGGGAGTGGACGGGATCCAGTTGTGCGAGCGGATCGTGGCCAACCGGCCGGACATCCCGGTGGTGGTGATGACCGCCTTTGGCAGCCTGGAGACAGCCGTGCAGGCGATTCGTGCCGGCGCCTACGACTTTATCACCAAGCCGGTCGAGATGGACATGCTGGCATTGACGTTGCAGCGTGCCGTCGATCATCGGGCGCTGCAGGAGAAGGTCAAGTTGTTAAGCGAGGCGGTGGAACGCACTCAGCGTTTCGACCAGATCCTGGGTGCCAGTCCGCCGATGCAGAAGTTGTTCGACCAGTTAGCGCGGATCGCCGACTCGGAAACGTCGGTGCTGATCACTGGCGAGAGCGGCACGGGCAAGGAGATGGTAGCGCGGGCGATTCACAACAAGAGCCGCCGCGCCGCGGCACCGTTTGTGGCCGTCAATTGTGCGGCGCTGCCCGAGACCTTGATCGAGAGCGAGCTGTTCGGGCACGCTCAGGGCGCCTTCACCGACGCTCGTGCCGATCGCAAAGGGCTCTTCCTGCAAGCCGAGGGAGGTACGTTGTTTCTGGACGAAATTGGCGACCTGCCGCTCCCGATGCAGGCCAAGCTGCTGCGGGCGCTGGAAGAGCGGCGGTTGCGGCCGGTGGGGGGAGACTGCGAGCTACCGTTTGACGTGCGGCTGATCACGGCCACGAACCGCGACCTGGATACCGCGGTGGAGGAGCAGCGATTTCGGGAGGACCTCTTCTTCCGCGTGAACGTGATCCAGATCGAACTCCCTCCCTTGCGGGCTCGAGGTACGGATATCCTCCTGCTGGCTCAACATTTTATCGAACTCTTTACCGCACGAAGTGGCAAGCAGGTCGGCGGCATGTCCGAGTCGGTGGCGGAAAAACTGCTGGCCTATTCCTGGCCGGGCAACGTCCGCGAGCTGCGCAATGCGATCGAACACGCGGTTGCCCTGGCCCGCTACGACCAGCTGGCGGTCGAGGACCTGCCGGAGAAAATTCGCGATTACAGCGGTCGCTGCGTGGTACTGGCCGGTGACAATCCGACCGAACTGGTGCCGATGGAAGAGGTCGAACGCCGTTACATCCTGCACGTGTTGGACGCGGTGGGCGGGAACAAAACGCTGGCCGCCCGCACCTTGGGGCTGGACCGCAAAACGCTCTACCGCAAGCTCAGCCAGTACGGCGTCGACCCCCCCTAAGCCGCCGTCGCGGCCTGGCGGGCGGTCATCGCCGCCGCAGGTCCCCCACCCCCCGGCGGCTGCCCCCTCCCACCCCCCGCCCCCCTGCGGGTCCGCCGCGCGGCCTCCTGCCCCAGCGCGGCAAATTGCAACGCATCCGTCGGGATGCGGGGCAGCGAAACAGAATTTTTCCCCCCTTTTTCCTGCCGTTCGGCCGTCTGGCTGCCATTGGCACAGCGGTTGCTTGACCTCAAATAGTCGATTCGTCGAATCGTTGATTCGCCGGATCGCCGAATCGCAACCATCCATCACTTTTTGCCAAAGGTAAAATCCCATGACCGGTTCGACTTGTGTGAGAACTGCTGTCCCCAGCGACGAACAGTTGCTGCTGACCTACCGGGAAACGGCCGATGCGGATGCGTTTGCCCAGCTGGTTGGCCGATACGAGCGGGAGTTGTATGCCTATCTGCTGAACTTGCTGGGAGATGCTCAGCTGGCAGAGGACGCATTCCAGTCAACTTTCCTGCAGCTGCACCTCAAGTGCGACCAGTTCCAGGCCGATCGGTCCCTGCGTCCCTGGCTGTATCGCATGGCGAAAAACCAGGCCATCGACCTGGTCCGCCGCACGCGACGCCACCGGTTGTTGAGCCTTGATGAGCGGGGATCGCGGGGGGATGCCGTGCGGTCGCCGATGGGGGCCGTGTTGGAGGGCCGCTGCCCGGATCTTGC
>WVZU01000038.1 GCA_011772275.1 Planctomycetales bacterium
TCCTGGTTTGATTGGACCGTCGGGTTGGGTTAGCACCCCGGCTGCTGAGGTCGCATCCTGGTTTGATTGGACCTTCGGGTTGGGTTAGCAAACTGAGCAGCCGGGGTGCTGTAGCCAACTAAGCAGCCGGGGTGCTGTAGCCAACTGAGCAGCCGGGGTGCTGCTGAAAACCGGATCGCAAAAGGCCTTTTTCATCATGGTTTTTATCCAGCGCAACTCGGATCCCGCCTCCCGGATCGCGAATCTCTCTCAGGTCGAGGCGATCCTTTTTGACGCGGTTGGCACGTTGATTCGGCCCAGGCGTTCGGTGGCGGACACGTATCATGCGGTGGGTCGCAGACATGGTTTTGACGTCTTGCCAGACGTGATCGCGCGACGATTTCCACGGGCGTTACGGCGACAGGATCAGCTGGATGCCCAGTCTGGCGACTGGCGGACCAGTGAACCGCGCGAGCGTCAACGTTGGCGGGACATCGTGGCGGAAGTGTTTTCCAATGCGGAGGGAGCGGGCGATTTGGATGCCCTGTTTGCCGATCTATGGGAACACTTCGCCGCTCCGGAAAACTGGCAGGTCTACCACGACGTGCAGCCCACCTGGCGCCGCCTGGCCAACCAGGGCCGGATCCTGGGGGTGGCGTCGAATCTGGATTGCCGGCTGGCCGACCTGGCGGCCGGCCTGGCACCCCTGCACGAATGCCAACACTGGTTTATCTCCTCGCAGCTGGGTGTCCGCAAGCCGGCCGAACAGTTTTTCGCCGCGATTGAACAGCGGCTGGGGTTGGCGGCCCACCAGATTCTGCTGGTCGGCGACGACTGGCAGAACGATATCGTGGGAGCTCGACGCCGAGGCTGGCACGCGCGGTTGCTCGATCGCCAGCGGCAGCGACCAGGGAAGCTTGCGATCGACGATCTTGCCGACCTGCTAGCACTGCTGCCTGAATGACCGTCGCCCCGGGACGCAACCCGATCGCGATCGCTATTGCTCGGCCGTCCTGACTGCGGTTAGATTGAGCGTGCTTGCACGAACCCGTCGCGTAACGAGCGGAAAGGAATCTGCATCGGATGCCCACGCAACTTGCCGAACTCGCGCGCCTGGTGGACGGGCAACTTCTGGGCGACGGATCATTGGAAATCACCGGCGCCGCCACACTGGCCACCGCCGCAGAGGGCGATATTTCGCTGCTCGATTGTGCAGAACGGGTCAAGGACCTCGATGCCACGCAGGCGGCGGCGGTTGTTGTTTCGCCCGGCATCGATCTGCACGGCCGGCCAGGCGTGGTCGTGGAAGACGTTCACACGGCATTTGCCCGGATCGTCTGCCATTTCCGGCCGCCGCGCCAGCGGCCCCCCGTCGGGATCAGCCCCCAGGCCCGCATCGACCCTTCTGCCCGTCCGGGTGCGGAGGTCAACGTGTATCCCGGCGCCAATATTGGCCCAGACGTGCAGATCGGCGACAGGGTCACGATTCACAGCGGGGTGACGATCATGGCCGGCTGCCGTATCGGCGAAGGGGTGGTCATTTTCCCCAACGTCGTGTTGTACGAAGACACGATCGTCGGCGATCGGACGATCATTCACGCGGGGGCCGTTCTGGGCGCGTATGGATTTGGCTACGAGTCCGGCAGTGGCCAGCACATCCTTTCCGCTCAGCTGGGTTACGTCGAAATCGGTCCGGACGTCGAAATCGGTGCCGGGACGACGATTGATCGAGGGACCTACGGCCCGACGACGGTGGGTGCCGGGACGAAGATCGACGATCAGGTCATGATCGCTCATAACTGCCGCATTGGCCGGCACAACCTGATCTGTTCCCAGGTCGGCATTGCCGGCAGCTCCACCACCGGGGATTACGTCGTCATGGCCGGTCAGGTGGGGATCCGCGATCACGTCCACATCGGCGACGGGGCCGTGTTGGGGGCCATGGCCGGCGTGATGAACGACATCCCCGCCGGGTCCACCTACGTGGGTGTGCCCGCAACGCCCATGCGGGAACAGATTGTGAAACAGGCGGCCCTGGGGCGGCTGCCCGAGATGCGGCGGCAACTGCACGCCATGCAGCGGACGTTGCTAAATCTGACGCAAGACCGAAACGAAGGGGACCAGGCAGCGGCCTGAACGGGGAGGGGGAAACGTAAGGACATGGACGGTCTTCCGTTGGAACCGCGAACCCAGGGAGGTTGCTGAATCCAGACGTCAACAGCAGGGACCCCCGTTCTGGCAATCTCCCGCGCTGCAGAGCGCCGTCGACAGGCTGTTCGCCGGAGATCGCGACCGGGATGACGGGCTGAGGAACGCGAACGGACCGATGCTGTGGGCCTTGCGGGGGCGAAAGCAACGATCTGGGGAAACCAACACGGTCTGAGGATGTCGGGAATTTGAGGCAAGAGGTATTTATGAACGATCAGGGCCAGCAGATGGAAAGGGATCAGGCGGGGTCTGCCGCGCGGCCGCGAGTGGGACTGCTGGCCGGCTGGGGCCGCTATCCGCTGGTCGTGGCCCAAGCGTTGCAGCGGCAAGGTTACGCCGTCTACTGTCTGGGCGGCCGCGAACATGCCGATGGGGAGGCGTTGAGCCAGGTTTGTGAAGACTTTCAATGGTTGGGACTGGGCCGAGCGGGCGCGGCAGTCCGTTACTTTCGCCGACACGAGATTAGCCAAGCCACCATGGCAGGGAAGTTTCACAAACGGTTGCTGTACCAGCCCGGCGTCTGGTTCCGGCATATCCCCGACTGGACCGCGATCCGCCACTTCTATCCCTATTTTGCCAGCCCGCGGCTGTGGGGGGCCGGCAAAGATCGCAAGGACGATACGCTGCTGGGTGCCATTGTCGACTTGTTTGCCAACTACGGGATTGCCTTCCGGCCGGCGACTGAGTTCGTACCCGAATTGCTGGCCCCCGAAGGACAGCTCACACGCCGCGGTATCTCACTGGCTCAACGACGCGATATCGAGTTCGGCTGGCAGCTGGCCAAGGAAATGGGACAGCTGGACGTGGGGCAGAGCGTGATTGTGAAGGATCGAGCGGTGTTGGCGGTCGAGGCGATCGAAGGTACGGACGACTGTATTCGACGAGCCGGAGAATTGTGCGGCAGCGGCGGCTTTACCGTGGTCAAGGTGGCCAAACCCAATCAGGATATGCGGTTCGACGTGCCGACCGTCGGTCTGGGCACCCTGCAGACCATGTCCGCCGTCGGCGGCCGCGTCCTGGCCATCGAGGCGGGCAAGACGATTATCGTCGATCAAGAGGAGGTACTGGATTACGCCAATACCCACAAGCTGGTCGTTGTCGCCCTGGACGACCCCCTGGCGGTCCGCCAGGCGGCTTGAGCGGCGACGGGCGACAAGGGGGCGGCGAGGGGCGGCGGTTAGTGAAGGGTGGGGCCAGGGCATGGCCCCCATCCGTGTGGCAAAACCATCCGGA
>WVZU01000151.1:0-16002 GCA_011772275.1 Planctomycetales bacterium
TGCCTTTCTGACTCAACTCACGCGATCGGCATGACCGATTCTGCGGCACGAGCAGGTTGTGTTTCCGTGAATCGGTAGGGCAGCGTTCGAGCGGTATGGGGGGCGAGAAACTTTCATGCGAAACCGTCGTTTACTTACACGGATGGTGGCGGTAACCAGCTGGATGGCCTGGTCCGCCGATGCGCCGGCACAAAAATTTCAACTCTTTGGNNAAGTCAGTCCTTTCGGCGGAGCTCCGGACCCCACGACAGGGCTATTTTTCACCTACGACCGCCTGAATTGGTATGTGACCCGTCCCCGCAGGGCACAGCAGCCGATGGAAGCCGACCTGACGTGAGGCAACCGCCTGGACGCAGGTTTGATGACCAAACAGGACCGGGGATGGCTATTCGAGCTGATCCATGTGGATGGACCGAACGTGGTCACCTACCTCGAAGACGACCCCGATGAACCTTTCCATGGGAAAACCGTTTCGACATGGTTAAGCGTGGAATGGATGAAAATTTGACGTTGAGGGCCAATCTCGTTCCAAGGATGAGCGGTCTGGTCGTCAAACACGAAGCGGCGCGAGGAAGTAGCCTGGGCCGCCAGCCCCAGAACCCGCGATCCCACAAAAAACCAGCCGCGAAGCGGCGACAGGCAACAGCCTGGGCAGTCATCCCAGGTCCGGGATGTTCCATGAAAATCAAGTCGCGAAGCGACGGCAGGCGCTTCAACGGTATTGGGGCGAGACGTGTTGTCGCGCGACCCCAATCGACGTGGCCATCCTCCATCCCGCTGACCGCTAGCCCTTTAGGTTGTCGAGGCGACGCGCTGGCGAATCTCCTGCAACTCAATGTCCAACCGGTGTCTTAAAGGACTCTCAGCACGCAGTTCATCCAATAACTGCTCAGCTTTCGCGACCAAATCATCGCTCAGCTCGCCTCCTCGGAATAAACTAGACCAACTTCTCGAAACCTCTTGTTCAGTAAGCAAGCTTAAGGTCTCCTCGTTCCAGGGATAAAATGAAGCTGTCCATCCGGATTGAACCCGGATCTGTCAAAAACTATCTGCTGTAGGGCGGCCAGATCCTTGCATGGCCGTGTCCGAACTTCTGCGTTCGACTTCGCAACTGGGGCCCTTCGTATGCCGCGCAAAGCTGGCAGTCAAACCGCGCCGTACTTTTGACCAGGCAAAGACTTGCCGTCGGTCGCCAGGAAGTTTACGAGCCATCCAGCACGGTTTATTGTACGGATGTGGCTCCGGCAAGCAAGAACACTTTGATCCGGTACGTCCCCTGCGGGGACGGTCGTGGCCGAAAATCGGCATTCAGCCGACTTTGACTTTTGTCGATTCTGGAGGGGCCGTGCCGTAGGCCGGATCGATCAACGCCAGTTCCTCTGCCGTCGCGGTGACGGCGAGCCGGATCTGGTCCTCCGAGTGCTTGGCGGTGACAAAGAACCGCAGCCGGGATGCGGTTTCTTCGACGGCGGGGTACAGAATCGGTTGCACATTGATGCCCCGACCCCGCAAGCGGTGAGATAGCTCTAAACTGTGCATGGAATTTCCCAG
This sequence comes from Planctomycetales bacterium, assembly GCA_011772275.1. Taxonomy (GTDB): domain Bacteria; phylum Planctomycetota; class Planctomycetia; order Pirellulales; family UBA7805; genus CS4-C045. The sequence continues at coordinate 1,552 of WVZU01000151.1, forward strand.
GATGACCGGAACGATCGGGGTGCCCTCGGCCGTTCCCGTATTCAAACCGTGCTGCCTGGCTAACTGCAGGAAGAGGGCCGACCGCTCCTGCAGCGTGGCAACCCGCTGGGGGTCCTCTTCCAGCAGCTGGATGGCCGCCATGGCAGCGGCCGAGTTGCCGGGGCCGATGCCACCGCTGAAAACGAACGCCGGGGCCGTGTATTTCAGATATTCGATCACCGCGGAGGACCCGGCAATGTAGCCGCCTGTGCTGCCGAAGGCCTTGCTGAGCGTCCCCATCCAAAAATCGACATCCGTCGGGCTGACCTGCCAATATTCGCCCATCCCACGCCCGTGCAGGCCCATCGTACCCACCGAATGGGCCTCGTCGATCAACAAAAAACACTTGTGACGCCGCTTGACCTCCACGAAGGCCGGCAGATCGCAATAATCACCGTCCATGCTATAGACGCCCTCGATCGCAATCAGCACGCGTCGATAGTCCCCGCGGATATCGGCCAGCAACCGATCCAGGGCCTGGTAATCGTTGTGCGGAAACGGCCGACGACGCGCGCCCGACAGGAGGCATCCCTGCACAATGCTGTTGTGAGCCAGGGCATCATGCAAGACCAGATCGCCAGGACCAAACAAGTGTCCAATGGTTGTTACGTTCGTGGAGTGACCACTGACGAAGGCCAGGGCGGCATCGGTCCCCAAGAAATCGGAAATGGTCTGTTCCAGGTCGCGATGCACCACCTTTTCGCCCGAGACCAGCCGGCTGGCCGAGGTGCTGGTGCCGAATCGATCGATGGCCGCCTTGGCCGCCTCCCGAACCACCGGCTCGCCAGACATCCCCAGGTAGTTGTAGCTGGAAAAGTTGATCAACTTGGTCTGGTCAATCGTGGTGGTGTCGGCAGTCAAGCCTTCGTGGACGGCAAAATAGGGATTGGGCAAACCGGTCGAGGTAAGGAATTTTTCCAGGTCTTTCAAGTTGCGATATTCTTCGATCTGATCGAACTGATAGTGAGCAGCCGGGATGTTGCTGGTCACTTGTCGGGTGCGTTGCCGCGGCGTCTCGCCCAGGTATTTTCGTACCGCCTCGATGACCTGACGGCACGTTTCGATTTCTGTCAGGACGGATTCAGGAAACCGGCCATCGTATACTTCTTCCAGCGTGGCGATAATCTCCATTCGCTCGATCGAATCCAGCCCCAAGTGAACAATATTCGTATCCAGATTCAGCTCGGTGACGCGATCCCCACCCACGTGGCGGACGACTTGCTGCACGATTTGTTCCACCGAGCCGGAGAACTGGTCGAGCGGGTTTTGGTTATCGGCTGCGGGGGTGGATGGCACTTTGTTGGCCGGCCTGGCATCCTCCCCAGCGCCGGGCCCCTTTTCGTATCGCGCTGTGTCTGGCTGGGTCGTCGCCCTGTCCGCAGCCGAAATAGCTTCCGGGGCATCCAGCGGTTGTCCGACCTGCCACTGGGCGACCATTTTTAGCGATCCTTGATCGTACATCTGGCGGCAAGCGAACCGTTGAATTTTGCCGCTGGACGTTTTAGGAATACTTCGCAGTCGGATCAGCATCACCGAATCGACGGCCAGCTGATACTGGTCCGCAATGGCGGCGCGAATTGCCTGAATGATCTCCCCATCCTTCCGGTCGGGTTGCCGGTCGACCTCTTGGACGATGACCAGTCGTTGCTTGCCATCCTCTTCGATCGTGAAAGCGGCGCCGGCATCTGCCACCAGGCGTGGGTGGCAATGGGACACCGTTTGTTCGATATCTTGCGGATAATAGTTCTTGCCATGGATGATGATCAGATCTTTGATGCGGCCGGCAACAAACAGTTCTCCATCGATCTGGAAACCGAGATCTCCGGTGCGGAGGAACGGGCCTTCTCCAGTATCCGCCAGGTAAGCCTGAAAGGTTTGCTGACTTTCGGCGTGACGAGCCAGGTAGCCGGCGGCGATACTGGGGCCCTTGACCCAGATTTCCCCGACGCGATTGGCCGCCGCCGTCGTCAATTGTTCCGGATCGGCGATCACGACCTGCTGATCGGGCATCGTCTGTCCACACCCCACCAGTTCTACCGCCTGGGTGGATGGCTGCACTTGGATCACCTGGCCTTGTTCCAGCCCGGCGGCATCAAAGGCCCGGACGACGGGCAACTGCGGCACAAAGCCGCCGGACACGATCAGCGTACCTTCCGCCAGCCCATAGCAGGGGTAGAACGCTTCGCGGCGAAAGCCGCGGGGGCCAAATTTTTCGCAGAAGCGATTCAGGGTCTCCGCCCGCACGGGCTCGGCACCGCTAAAAGCCACCATCCAGCTGCTCAAGTCCAGCTCTTCCAGCTGAGCGGGTGTGATTTTGTCGACGCACAGATCGTAGGCAAAATTTGGTCCGCCGCTGGTTGTGCCGCGGTAATTGGTGATCGCCTTCAGCCAGCGAAAGGGCTTCTGCAGAAAGGCCATGGGGGACATCAACACGTTCGGGCGTCCCACGTACAAGGGCTGCAAAATCCCACCGATCAGCCCCATGTCGTGGTAACTGGGCAGCCAAAAGACACCTGTGCTGCTGCGCGTGTGTTCAAAGGCGTGGCAGATTAATACCGAATTGTGCATCAGGTTGTCATGCGTCAGCATGACACCCTTGGGAGTTCCCGTCGAACCAGAAGTGTATTGCAAGAAGGCCAGCGTCTGGGGCGTAACTTCCGGCATCTGCCACTGGTCACCATGAAACGCCTGCGGCAGATCCGTAGCCTGCCAGGTCAGCTTTTTTAAGCGATCCGAGGCACCGATGAGGGTCCCCAGCGTTTCCAAGGTGGCGTTGGTCGTCAAGGCCACGCGGGCATCGGCGTCATCGACGATGGCTTCGATTCGCGCCAGCTTCTGGTTGCGGCGCGGCGGATTGATAGGCACCGCCGTAACCCCCGCATACAGGCAGCCAAAGAAAGCCACGACAAAGTCCATGCCTGGCGGATACAGCATCAACGCCCGCTGGCCTGCCAGCCCCGCCGACTGCAACCAGGCAGCCAGTTCGCGGGCCCTGACGTCCAGCTCAGCGTACGTCCAATGCTGTTCGTCAATTTCCCCGTCCAGCAGGTACGTAAACGCCCGATGAGCAGCCTGGTGCTCCGCGCGATGGCGCAACAGGTGCACCAGCGTTTTTGGATAGAAAAACGAGCCTGAATATGCGTTATCCACGTGTTTGCTTACTGGAGAAAGTTTGTCACTTGCAACAGCTTTGCGCCCTGGGTCACCACGCATCATCGGCAATCAGGGGAGCGATCCCAGCGATGACGGCCAGGGAGGCGGGGGGCGGGAAGGGGGGCTTACCGGCGACAACGTCTATCCAATCAGACAACAACTGTCCAGTTATCGGAACCGTTCAGGCTATCACGACAATTCCTTATTTGCAATGATCTTGGTACCGTTTTCGCGGCCTGTGTGGCTACAGGCGAAGCGGGACTGTGCCGCAAAATCGGGCTGGCCCAGTCTGCGCAATTGAATCCGCTGGTGAAACCTGGCGAAACAAGGCAGTACGTCAAGCGTAGCCGGTTATACGTATTTTCATACATCGACACACAAAAACGTCCCTTTCATGACTGCCGGTCAGACCACCCCTTGCCACACCGCGCACCGCTTGCTGCGGCTGCCCCTGCAACGTCCCTTGCTGGACTATTTCGAGCTGTTTCGGCACGAAGACTACGCGTTTTTCCTGGATAGTGCTCTGCCTTCTCAGAATCTGGGCCAGTACAGCTTTCTGGGGGGCAACCCGTTTTTGGTATTCCGGGCCTGGCGAGCCTCCCAGCGGGGTGGGGGTACGCCGCGCTGTGAGATTCTTCAGCTGCCGGCAGCCGCGCCGCCGTCGGGCGACCTTCAGCTCGCAGATCGCTTCGGCCGGCAACCGCAGTGGATTGTCCAGCGAACCGACAATCCGTTCGATGTGCTGCAACACCTACTGGATCGTTATGCTGTGGACCGGCAATCCTACGCCGCGACCCCGGTCCCCCTCCTGGCCGGCGCGGTCGGATACCTGGGTTACGAGGCAGCCCATTTCCTGGAGCGGCTACCGGATACCGCTCAGGACGAACTGCAGCTGCCCGACATGTATTTCCTGTTTTGCGACCAGATCCTGGCGCATTGCCATCACAGCGGCCAAAGCTTTCTGTCCGTTTCTGCTCGTGCCACCGACCCCCAAACGGCGGCTCGACAAGCAGAAGAAAAACTGCAGCAAATGCGTGGTCGGATTGACCAGCTGGAACGGCACCCGCCGCCGGCGTGGAACGGGCCGCAGCAGGCAGCCGGGGGGGAGCCGGGCGATCTGGAAATCGAGACGCACTTCGACGAGGCCTCATACGCGGCGCAGGTCAGGCAGATCAAGGAACACATTTACGCGGGTGTCGTCTACCAGACCTGCATGACCCATCGCCTGCAGTCACCACTCTACGGTTCGGACGCGTGGAACCTCTACCGGGAACTGCGGCGGATTAACCCCGCGCCGTTCGCATCTTTTCTGCAATTCCCAGAAGCCAGCCTGGCATCGGCATCCCCGGAACGCTTTCTGCGGCTGGACGCTCGCCGGGTGGCGGAGAGCCGGCCCATCAAGGGAACACGGCCCCGCAGCAGTATGCCCGAGGCCGATCTGGCTCTGCGGGACGAGTTGTCGGCCAGCCAGAAGGACCAGGCAGAAAACATCATGATTGTCGACCTCGTCCGTAACGACTTCGGACGCGTATGCCAGTTCCACTCGGTCCACGTCCCGGAGCTGATGGCTATCGAGCCCTATGCGACGGTCTTTCAGATGGTTTCCACGGTACGGGGCACCCTGCGAGACCACGTCACTCCGCTGGACCTGGTCCGCGCCTGCTTCCCCGGAGGCTCGATGACCGGCGCGCCGAAGATCGAGGCCATGAAGATCATCGACTCGCTGGAACCCGTTTGTCGCGGGATCTACTCGGGAGCGATCGGCTATCTGGATTTTTCCGGCGTGCTGGATTTGAGCATTGTGATCCGCAGCTTTGTGATCAAGGAGCAGACCTGCTATTACCACGTCGGCGGTGCGATCGTGGCGGATTCGGACGAGCGGGCTGAGTATCTGGAAACGATGACCAAGGCCCGCGCCCTGAAGCAGGCCCTGGCGAATTTACGGGCCGTCGCTGAGCAGGGCTCGGCCTGAGGAGAGCCCGTCGCTGGCCACGATGGCCTGCCAGGTCGGGCCCCAGCGTCGCCACCGGGATCAGTAGCGGATCAGCGACTGCGGTGCGGTGACCATGCGGGGTACGCCGGTCGGCGCCAGCGGGGGCGGACCGGCGACGGTGGTCGCCAACGCGGCCACGCGCGCCTGCAGGTGCGGCTGCCGCGGGTTGCGGGCCAGCGCCACGCTGTAGTCGGACAGCGCTTGCTGCACGTCGCCCTGGTCTTCCCGAATCTTGCCCAGTGCCGTCCGGGCACGAGGATTGGTGGCGTCAATTGCCAGGGCGCTCAACAGTTGCTCTTCCGCCGCCCCCACATTCCCCAGTTCCTCGTTCAGCCTGGCCAGTTCAATCTTCGGCGATGCGGCAAACGGCTGGCGGTCCCGCCAGCCTTCCAACAGTCGCAGAGCCTGTTCCGTCCGGTTTTGCTCGACCAACAACACCGCCAGACCACGGTACGCTTCCTCATGCGTGGGATCCTTGTCAAGACTTTGCACGTAATAGTTTTCTGCCTGATCCCAATAAGACGCATCCGCACCCGCCTTGGCCAGCTGATGAAAGGAGGTGGCCAAATTGTAGTAGCTGTCCGGATCTCGGGGATTGGTCACAACGGCCTTTTCAAACCGCCGGATGGCCGCCGCCGGATTCCCTTGCTGGAAATAACGCGTGCCCTCGGCATTCATCCCGCTGGACGCGACACTGCAACCGCTGCTGGCGACCAACAGAAGGCAGGCTGACAGACAAAGCATATCACAGGCCCAGCCACGGCGGCCCGCACGACAGAAAAATAAGGTAGTCTTCTCCACGGTCAATACCCTTGGCAAGAAAAAGAGGTCGGCAGGTTAACGCATGACGAGGGGGGGCACGGTTCCGCGAAAAACCGGCCCGCAGACAAGCGACGGGACGTTATCGAACTCGGCGCCACCTTGCAAGATCGAATTGACAAGGGCAAGCTAGCGGGACTGTCACCCAGCAGGGGAGTCGGGGACCGGCTGGCCGTGCGATGGACACCAAGGATCCTCGACCCCGCATGGCAAAAGTGCCGTGCTAGCGTGGTCACCGATGACGGGCGCGTCACAAGGGGCTTGCGGTTTGCCAGGCCTAAAATTTTGCCCCTATCGCTGGGGCGCTCGTCTCCAAACCTTTCGAGGCTGGCAGGAATTGCCGAAACGGCTGGCGGGCGTTGGTTACCAAAAAAATGGAGCGTTGAAAAACCAGGGGGACGAGCGTCCCAGGCAGGCCCGCAGGCCTTGTTGTTCAGCCGCAAAGCGGCGACAGGCTGAAACGTAAGTCCCAGGTCAACGACGCTCAGACACCATCTGGCCCGGATGGTTGACAAACCGTCCGCTCTGCGACGGCCAACGCTTTGTCTGACCACGTCAGGCGTCGCCATTTAAGGCGCAGCGTTTCCTCCCTAGGCGTGCAGTCATATCGCGTCGTCTTTTTCGGACAGGAAAAGACTTGCCGTCGCTGGCGACAAAGGGGTTGAGCCATACCCGGCTCGATGTGCATTACACCGATTGTAATTGTTTGGCAGCATGCGAGTATGCGTCGGGGCCGGTTGGACTTTCATATCACATGGATCACATTTTAAAGAGCAAGCCACCCCCGCTCTGAGCCCCGGCATTTATGCCGGGGTGATGATGTCCACCACTCCACCGGCGAGGCCCGTTTACGGGCCTTCTGGCCGTGGCGGCTTCAGCCCTGGCGATCACGCGTGGTGCTGTTTGATTTCCTGTTGTTCCTCTGCGAGTCATCCCAGGCTAAAGCCAGACAGCGGGAAGCCCCGTAAACGGGGCTCGCGACATTCGTTTTACGCGAGCTCAACCTCGTGCTAAAGCACGAGGCTATTCGCATGAAGCCAGAAAAGCACGGGGCTGCTGACATGAAACCGGAAAGGCGCGCGTGTGCGACAACTACCAGTTGCTGCAATCGGCTAAGGTGTTACGCAAAGCAAAATGCACCCCCGGCTTGCGCCGTCAACGCCTGCTCATGGATCCCGCGAATCTGCAGCCGGCTGCTGCAACGGGGGCCCCGGCAGATCCTGGACTCCGTCAGCGGCCCTTACCTCTTCAGTAGCCTGCTCAGCGACCGCTGCAGGCATCCTGACGTAGCCCAGTTTGTGAATGACTTCCAGAATTTCACTGCAGGTGGGAAACATCCGGCCACTGGACCGCTTGTACTGATCAAGGGCCTGCATGAATTCGACTTCCTCCCCCGAATAATCGCGCTCGCAGGTGGTCGGATCGATCTGGCGGCGCCGACTGACCTTTTTCCGCCGCTCCAGCTTCCGCCGCTCGTTCTTTACCGGTTCGCTCTTCGTCCGCCGGTCGACCGCCGTCCTACGGTCCTTGGTCCGCCGTCGATCGACTTTCACCGTAGAAGACTTTGTTTGCGTCATGAGTACTTTCTNNNNTGTTGTTTCCACCCGCAAAGGCCCATGCCGCCGGCATCCCAGAGACGAGGGCATACATCAACGAACCCTGTTGTAAAAATACAACAATTACAGTGCATGCAAGGGATTAGTAGAGCATTTTGTCTGGGCAAAGTTGTGCGATCGGGCAAAATTGTCGATTGTACGAGTTCTGCGTGGGTAGACCCGTTCGGTAGGCGGTCCAATGGGGGTAGGCAGCGGTCGCTGGCCAACAGAGCAAAGGGAGGGGGCCGGCCAGGGGGCAGGGCAGCGACCGTGAGGGTCAGCAGGCGGCGGCGAGCTGCGGGGGTCGGGGGCAAGGGTCCGTGGCAAGATAACCGCTGTCGGCCTGGGAAGCCGGGCCGTCAGCGACTCAAGAATCCAAGGTCACCGAACGGGCGGATGGGAGGTCCACCACTGGAGAACGACCGAAACCATTGAAAACGACCGCTTCGCCCGTCGATGGAGCGTCTGTTTTGCCAGCGTCGATGGCCAGGCTACCTGGGGAAAAACAAATTCGTTGTTTTCCCACCAGGGCCGGCAACAAGGAGAACAAGGCAATTCAGGTCGATTTCACTCATCCGCCAGCCCTGCGAATAGGCGGATTCCACATCATGCCGGTTCGAGGCGTCGCTGAACTTGGATCGCACTACCGATCACGGGGTGGGACAGATCGTCAAGTGCCGATCTGGCTGCTGTTGGTGCCGCAAGTGGTTCCTGCCCGTGTGGCGGAATTTTTTTAACGTCCTTCTGTGGCGAACTAACTCTCGTCTTCCTCAAGATTTTGCTGTTGCTTCAGCCGTTGCTTTTCCAACTGCTGCTTGCGAAATTTTCGCAGCACATCCATCGCCGCGTCCCGTGTGTCTTTCGGTTTTTGATCAGCCGCTTCGGCGGCCAGGCCGTCGCCGCCAGCTGCGGGACCGGCTTTTGTCGCACCGACATCGTCTTGCAAGCGAAGTTCGGCGGTATCGTTTAAGGATTCGCTGGACAGGGCGAGGGTCTTGGCGGAATCTTCCTCCGATGCATCGCTTTGCGCCGGATCATCAATCAGCCACTCATCGATGCTGTCATCGGTCGACACCGTATCTGCCGTTCGTGCGACAGCATCGCTAATATCCTTCACTTTCGGATTTTTCGGTCCGCCCAGCGAATAGTCCATGTGCACGACAAACCGCAAATTGCCGATTCCTAATTCGTCCCCCGTCTTCAATTCTCGCTCGCCGCAAATTCGCTCTCCATTGACAAACGTACCGTTTTTGCTGTTGAAGTCACGCAAGCCGACGTAACCTTGTTCCACAATCACGATACAGTGATGCCGACTGATCATCTCACTGTTTGGGCGGAGGTTGCAGTCGGCATCGCGACCAATCAGAAATTTTGGTCCGGGAACAGGAATTTCTGTCCCGTCGCGTTCGCCACCGATGACTTTAAGTTTGAGTTGCATCGATCGTCTGTTCCTTGTCGAACTTTGCGACCCCTAAGTGGCCTCAACCAGGCGACGAGCAAGGATGGCCCTTGATAGATCAGCACCGAATGGGCTGAGAAGCAATTGTCAAGCCAATCGACCCGGCAGATTTAGCTTAACGGATTGGCGACCAGTAGTCAAAACTACTGAAAATGGGGCCGTCGCCGAATCATGGTCCTGGGCTTTTTCCACTCCGGCTGGGAGGCTGCGGCCACCGCAGCATGTTTCTCGTCGCCATCGATTCAACCGGCAATCTCGATCCGGATTTCTGACCAGCCGTCTGCTGAGCGACGGACGAGTCTTTGCCTAGGCTCGTCAGACGTCACAATTTGAGACTTAACTTAGGATCCCTACCTCCGCATTCAAATCGCTTTCCCTACCTCACCAAGTGAAGACCTACCGTCGCCGGTCACGAAGTTTGTGAGAAATCCCGGTTAGCGACGACGAGACCAAGCCGGGCGAGCGTATTTGATCCGCATCAATTCACCAGCTTGCCTCAATTCGTCATCCGTAAGAGAGGCGGGCACCATTTCCAGGCCCAGGCGAGCGGCCAGGCGGGCAGGCCAGCTTTGTTGCAAGAGGCGGATATCCACAACCTTGCTTTGCAGTTGCCGCAGTCCGGGCAGCTCGGGCGCGCAGGACGAGGTCTGCAGGAGGAGGCTGCCATGCTGCAGGACGGCAGACTTGCGGCGTCGCTGAGCGCTTCCCACAATTTTTGCTTGATCCAAAACCAGATCCTGCGGGCTGAGTCGCTGAAAGCACAAAAAGGCCCTCGGATCCCTGCCGGCTACCTGCCCGTTGGCGGGCTGCAAAATCACATCGTGCCCCGCTAATTCCGCTCGCAAAGCGTCGTGAACCGCGTCGTACAACCAGGCAAAGTCCGGACGTCTGCCTGGTTGTCCTTGGGCGGACCAGCCCAGACTGTACGTCACCTCTCGATCGTGCAAGATCGCGCCGCCGCCGGTCATGCGACGAACAACCGCACATTTCCTGCTGGCCGCATGTTGCTGCCGATCCTCGTAAGCCTGAAAGTAGCCCAGCGACAGGGTTGGCTGTGACCATTCATACAAACGCAAGGTCAGCTGCCCGGTTTCGGCCGCGGTGGCCAACAACACCTCGTCGACAGCCATGTTCCATGCACCGTCGGCGGGCGAATCCAGCATCAGTCGGCAGGGTCGGGTGGGGCGTGTCACGGTTGGTGTCGCTCAGAGGTGGCAGGGCGACGGGGGGGAGGGGGGAGGCACCTTTTACCTGCTCCCTTTAGCCTTCGACCTGCGATGGTTGCTCAGCTTCCCTCCACCGCAGGACCGGCTTGCGGGCGGCCGCGACTTCATCGGGGCGGCTGACGGGGGTCATGAGCGGAGCGGCGTGGAGGGTCTCGGGCGGCTCGTCGACAATCTGCCTCAGCGTCTCGGCGAAGGCATCCAGCGTTTCTTTGCTCTCGGTCTCTGTCGGCTCGACCATGATGGCCTCTTTGACCGTCAGCGGAAAATAGACCGTGGGCGCGTGATATCCAAAATCGAGGAGGCGCTTGACCACGTCCATCGCCGTCACGCCCCGTTGCTGTTTCAGCGTCAGGGCCGTGGCGACAAATTCATGCGCACACCGCGGGCCATGTGGCACCGGCAACAGGGGCTGCAGGCGGCTTAAGAGGTAATTGGCATTGAGCACCGCGTTTTCCGCCACGCGACGCAGTCCGTCCGGGCCGTGGGTCATGATGTAGCAATAGGCCCTTACCAGGACCCCGGTATTGCCAAAGAAACTGCGGACGCGGCCAATGGACCTGGGCCGATCGTAATCCAGCTGGTAGCAGGCATCCGCACCGTTCCCTTTTTTGACGATTGTGGGCGATGGCAAGTAGGGTTCAAGTTGTGCGGTGACGGCAATTGGCCCTGCGCCCGGACCGCCGCCCCCGTGGGGACCGCTGAACGTCTTGTGCGGGTTGTAATGCATCATATCGGTGCCAAAGTCCCCGGGCCGCGTCACTCCCAAAATCGCGTTCATGTTGGCACCATCCAGATAGATCAGCCCACCCCGCTCGTGCACCAGGTCCGCAATCTGGCGGACGTACGGATCGAACAGGCCCAAGGTGTTCGGATTGGTGATCATAAACACGGCGACCTGGTCGTCCAATTTCTGCTTCAGATCTTCCAGGTCGACGAAGCCGGCGGAGGTACTGTTGACCGTGACGGCATCAAAGCCGCACATCGAGGCGCTGGCCGGGTTGGTGCCGTGTGCGGAATCGGGCGTCAGAATTTTCGTCCGCCGTTCGCCTTGTTCTCGAAAGTAAGCCGCCGCGACCATCAGGGCGGTCAGCTCCCCGTGTGCCCCGGCGGCCGGCTGCAGGCTGACTGCGTCCAGGCCGGCAATCTCGCTCAACATCTCCTGCAGACCATACAGGAGGGCCAGCAAACCTTGCAGCGATTCGTCCGGCTGGTAGGGGTGCAGGTCGACGATACCTGGCAAAGCAGCCAACCGCTCGTTCCGCTTGGGGTTGTACTTCATCGTGCAGGAGCCAAGCGGATAGAAATGCGTATCGACGGACATGTTCAACGTAGAAAGGTTGGCATAATGTCGTACCAACTGGGGCTCGGTCAGTTCCGGCAGCGGCAGATCGCAGGTGGCCAGGAGGCGAGCGGGGATCAAATCTGCGATAGGTTCTTGTGGCACATCGCAAGCGGGCAGCTCCACCGCTCGGCGGCCCGCTTTGGATAGTTCGAACAACAGCTGGGTATCACGCGTGTTTCGCATGCTCAACGGTCTTGATGGGGGTGGTTTTCGCGACGAATTGAGCCAGCGCGTCGATCTGTGCTTGGGTCCGCTTTTCGGTGACCGACACCAGCAGGCAATCGGACAGCTGGGGGTACCAGCGGCCCAGCGGCACGCCGGCCAGGAAACCGGCCTGCAGAGCGTCCGCCAGCAGGCCGTCCACATCGGCCAGCCGGTCCCGCACCACGAATTCCTTGAATGTCGGGGCGGCAAATACCGGTTCCAGGCGGCCGCTGGCGAAGAGTTGAGCCTGTGCGTAGCGGGCCTTTTGCAGACACAGCCGGGCCGCCTCCCGCATCCCGGTCGGGCCCATGGCCGCCAGGTAAACGCTGGCTCGCAGCGCAAACAAACCCTGGTTGGTGCAGATGTTACTGGTCGCCTTCTCGCGCCGGATATGCTGTTCGCGGGTCTGCAGCGTGAGCACCCAGCAGCGACGGCCCTGGCGATCGACGGTCTGGCCGGCAATCCGGCCCGGCATGCGGCGGACAAATTTTTCCCGGCAGGCCATGATTCCCAGGTAGGGGCCGCCGAACTGCATGGGCGTGCCCAGGCACTGCCCTTCGCCGACCACCACATCCGCGCCGTAGTCGCCTGGCCGTTTGAGTATCCCCAGGCTGATCGGATCGGTCACCACCACCAATAACGCTCCGGCCCGGTGCGTGATTTCCGCCAGCTGCTCGACTTCCTCCAGGCACCCGAAAAAATTCGGCTGCTGCACCAACACGCACGCCGTATCGTCGCTCAACGCAGCCTCCAGCGTGGCCGGCGGCAACGTGCCCTGGGGGGTCTCCAGCGTGACCAGCTGGGTCTTTAGGTTGGCAAAGTAGGTCTCGATAATCTGCCGGTATTCGGGATGGACGCTACCGGCGGTTACGACTCGGCCCTGCCGCCGCTGGACCGACATGGCCATCAGGACCGCTTCGACCGCCGCACTCCCCCCGTCGTAAAGGCTTTGGTTGGCAACCTCCATGCCCGTCAGCTGGCAAATCAACGTTTGGTACTCGAACATCGCCTGCAGATTGCCCTGGCTGACTTCCGGCTGGTAGGGGGTGTACGAGGTATAGAATTCGCCGCGGGCGCTGACGTAATCGACGACGGCGGGCACAAAGTGATCGTAGCTGCCGCCGCCTAGAAAGGAGATTTTTTCCGACGGGGACGCATTTCGCTTCGCCAGCTGGGCCAGGTGCGCCGTCAGTTCCAGTTCCCCCATGGCACCCGGAATATCCAACGCACGCTGCATCCGCAGCGGTGCGGGAATGGAATCAAACAGCGCGTCCAGCGAGTCCAGGCCGATGGCCTGCAACATTTGCCGCTGGTCTTCCGGGGTGTTGTAACAGTAGCTCACGCCTGCTCTTCCTCACACAGTTTCTCGTACGCAGCGTGATCCATCAGTTGGTCGAGTCCGGTTTGGTCGGACACCTTGATTTTTACAATCCAGCCGGCATCGTAGGGATCCTCGCCCAATTTTTCCAAAGCTTCGCGCAATTCCTCGTTGACCGCCACGATTTCACCTGTCAGCGGGCTGTACAAGTCGCTGACCGCCTTGACCGATTCTATCTCACCAAACGATTCGCCAGCCGTTACAGTGCGGCCTACCTCCGGCAAGTCCAGATACACCAAATCGGTCAGCGCTTCGACCGCAAACGCGGAGATGCCGACCGTGGCCACCTGGGTACCACCTTCCTCGGCCAGGTAAACCCACTCGTGCGTCTTGGCGTACAACAATTCTTGGGGATTCACGACATTTCCTCGTTGTTTTCATTCACGCTGGTAGAATGGTAATGGGACGACCCGCGCCGGCTCGCCACGTCCACGGACGTCGATTGTCAACTGGGTGCCGAGGCCGCTGGCCGAGGGCACGACGTAGGCCATGGCGATCGGTTTTTGCAGGGTCGGCGAAAACCCACCGCTGGTCACCCTTCCGACCTCTTCTCCGTCACGCATGACTGCGTAACCGTCGCGCGGCACCCGGCGTCCGAAACATTCTAAGCCGACTCGGCGGGGCAGGGCAGGGCCTTTCTGGATCCCGACCAAGGCGTCCCGGCCGGGAAACTGCCGGTTCTCCAGTTCGACGGCAAATTCCAGCCCGGCCTGCAAGGGAGTGATCGTTTCGTCGATTTCGTGCCCGTACAGGGGCATGGCCGCCTCCAGCCGCAACGTGTCCCGGGCGCCCAACCCGGCCGGCCGGGCCCCCACCGCGCCGCCCCGATCCACCAGCTGCTGCCACAATCGCTCTGCCCAATCGGCAGTCACCATCAGTTCACAGCCATCTTCCCCGGTGTAGCCGGTACGACTGATGACCGCCTCCACCCCCCCCTCGCCGCTCGCCCCACCCTGCAGCGAAATCGTCACCACCTTCCCGCGGTAGTATTTCAAGGAACTGGCGTCGAAACCGACCACCGTTTTGGTCAGCTGGAGGGCCCGCGGTCCCTGCACGGCGATCATGGCCGTTTCCAGCGTTTGATCGGTGCATTGCACGTCCGCGGGAAGGCGGTCGGCGATCCAGGCGAGGATTTTTTGGCGATTCGAGGCGTTGACCACCATCAGGTAGAAGGGTCCACTTTCGTCGCTCAGATGATAGACCAGGACGTCGTCGAGCACGCCCCCCTGGTCATTGGTGACCA
>WVZU01000151.1:16071-21741 GCA_011772275.1 Planctomycetales bacterium
GATGGACGAGTACTGCACGGGCATCTCCCACCCGCCGAATTCGACCATCCGTGCCCCGTGTTCCACATGCCACGGGTACAGTCGCGTCCTGGCCAGTTTGCTGGTCATCTGCTCGTAAAGAAATTCCGCTGCCACGCCCAAAGATCAAACGTTGGTATGTTATAGTGCTCTGCCAGCGGTTCACCAGGGGAGGTTCCCCATGGCGCGGGGGGATCTTTGGGCAGGGGCGGCCGAATTATCCCCTTTTCTCGCGTCGTTGCTGCTTGCTGCTTTTCTGCTGGCGTTTCTGCTTGGTTTTCTGCTTGGTTTTCTGGCGACCGCTGGCCGAGCCGGTTTTTTTCTTTTTTTTCCGGGCAGTCGTTTTTTTCGTTTGGTCCTTCCGTTTTTTCTGCGCTTTTGCCCCCGCCGCTTTGCCACGGGCCGACTTGGTCGCGGGGCCTTCCGGTCGGCTGCGGAGCCGCTTGACGAGCCGGAAATCGAGTTCGCGGCGGTCGACATCGACATGGGCGACGGCCACGCGCAGGTAATCACCCAGGCGAAAACTGTTCCCCAACCGATGACCGCTCAGCGAATGCGTACGGCGGTCGTAACGGTAATAGTCGTCCTGCAGCGAAGTGACATGGATCAGCCCTTCTGCCGGCAATTTGACGCCTTGGACAAACAGGCCGAACTCCTGAACGCCGGTCACCACGCCATCCAACTCTTCGCCAATCCGCTGGCTGAGGTAATTCAGCAGTTTCACTTTGACCAGTTCCCGTTCGGCCTGTTCAGCGCGCTGCTCGCGCTGCGAGCAGTGATCGCCCAGCGTGGCCAGTTCCTCCAGATGCTGTTTGGGTTTCCGTTTGGCCAGCAAGGCGTCCAGCAAGCGGTGGACGGTCAAGTCAGGGTAGCGGCGGATGGGGGAGGTAAAGTGGCAGTAGCAGTCGCTGGCCAGTGCATAATGGCCTTCCTCTTCTGGGCTGTAGACCGCCTTTTGCATGCTGCGGAGCACGGCGTAGTTTAGGGCGTGTTCTTCCGGCTGTCCCTGGACCTGGTTCAGCAGTCCTTGCAGGGCAAAGCGGCTTTCCAGCGAGTCGACTTCAAATCCCAGTTCGGCCGCAAACTGGGAGAGTTCTTTCAGTTTGCGCGGGTCGGGCGGTTCGTGCATCCGCCGCAGGAAAACCAGCCCGGCCGCCTGCAGCATCCTGGCCACCGCCTCGTTGGCGGCCAGCATANNGCTTTCCGTGTTTTCCACCAGGTGAGCCCCCGCGACGCGGCCTTGGTCGTCCAGTTCGATCTTGACTTCGGGCATGGTCAATTCCAGTGCCCCGCGATCGAATCTTCGTTGGCGGAGGATCATGGCCAGCGTGTACATGCGGCCCAGCAGATCGTAGACGGCCGGTTTGAGCTGCTTGCGCCATTTGGCCGGATGCGCGCGATAGTCGTCGACTTCCTCGTAGGTGAAACGCCGTTTGCTGCGAATCGCGGCGGCACACGCCTCGGCACCGATCGGCGAACCGTCGGGCGTAAATTCGATGAAGACGGACTTCGTGTACCGCACGCGGTTGGGCTGCAGGCTGGCCAGGTTGTTGGAAATCGTTTCGGGCAACATGGGGATCACGCGATCCGGCAGGTAGACGCTGGTCGCCCGGTCCTTGGCCTCGCGGTCCAATGCCGACTTTTCACCAACGAAGTGAGACACATCGGCGATGTGCACGCCCAGCCGCCAGTGGCCACCTTCGATTTGTGTTAAGGATATGGCGTCGTCGAAATCCCGAGCGTCGACGGGGTCGATCGTAATCACTGTTTCTTTCGTCAAATCGCGCCGCTGCGGGTCCAACGTGGCATCGAACTGTTCCGCTTGATCACGAGCGTCCGCCAGCGCGTCTGAGGCGAACTCGCCGGGCAAGTTGAACTCGTGGATGATCGAGAGCGTATCGACACCTGGCTGACCTCGCGGGCCCAGCACCTTCACAATCACCGCTTCGCCGTCATGCACGTGGGACGGAAAACGGACCATTTCGATCACCACCTTGTCATCGACTTTGACGTCCTTTGCCCCGGCGTCGCCCACCAGGATCGGCTGAGCGAACACTTTGCCGTCGACCTGGACGAATCCATAACCACTCCGTTCAAAATACGTGCCCACGAAGTCATGGGTTTCGCGTTTGAGGACTTGGACCACGGCCCCCTGACGGGAACGACCCGGCTTGCCGCCGCGCCGTCGGCTGATCTGCACCAGCACCAGGTCTCCGCTGGCGGCGTCGGCGCCTTTCAGCTTGGGAACGTAGATATCTTCTTCGCGATCCCGCCTGGCCAGCCCGCCGCTGGGACGCACGAAACCGTAACCATCGGGCATGCGACGAAAGATGCCGGTGACCTGGTTGCTGGCTGGCTGGTCCGGCAGGCAGACGGCGTGACTGGCCGCATAAGTCAAGCGACCCTCCTGGACCAGCTCTTTAATCACCCGCTTGACGATGCGTGCCTGATCGTCACCCAGTTCCAGCTGCCGCGCGATGCGACGCGGTTTGACCGGTTGATAGCCGGGAGCGGATACCAGCCGCAGAATCGCCTGCCGAAGTTCGTCGTCGTTCATGATGGGTAGATCGCCTGGGAAAACGGCACCCGAAAACCCCCCGCCCGCATCGCGTCATCGCCGACCGGAACGCTGCGCTTTAGCGTGACGGTCCATGACGTTCGTTTTTTTCGGGCGGGCCAGGCGGGGGGAAATAACCAAGCCTCGCGCAAATGCAGAAATCTCTCCCGCGGACCTCTTGCCGGCTGGGTGGCAACGTTCCTGCCCGCCGGAGAACCGCCCCCCTTATCGCCGATCATGGGGGGCCTGGGCAGGGCTGAGATTGTTGGGGATCGAGCCGCGATACAATTTGCGGCCGAGGTTCGGATGATATTGTGTCCACTCGCTGTCAACGTTGGCGTCCTCGCGCAGCAAGCTGGCGAAGTGGTGAATTTTAGCATCCAGATTGTCCAAATAATGCAAGGCAACTGCCTCGACCGTCATGGGCACGGCCGGACTGCCGAATTCCAGAGAACCGTGGTGACTGACAATGATGTGTTTCAGCCGCAGCACGGTCTCCGCCGGCACCAGCACCCCTTGACGGGCCAACCGGTCCAGCTTGCGATCCAGTAGCTCTACCCCCATCACGATGTGACCCAACAGCTGTCCCTCGCTGGTGTAGCTCAACTGGCGCTCGTACCCCAGTTCGTCTACCTTTCCGCTATCATGCAGTAGAGCGCTGAGCAGCAACAGGTCGCGATCCAACTCGGGATAGAGATCCGCGATCCGCGTAATGATTTCCAGCAGTTGGACGACATGTTCCAGCAGCCCGCCTTGGTAAGCGTGGTGGTTTTTGACGCCCGCGGGGGCCCGCGTGAATTTGTCCATCCATTGTTCGTCGGCCAGAAAACTTTCGGCGACGGCCGCCAGGGCGGGATCGGTGACGTTGCCCAGCAATTCCCGCAGGCGGTCGGTCAGCCGCTGGATCTGGTCGGTGGTCAGGCGGCGATAGTCCTGTTCTGCGACTTCGTTCACCGCCACCTTGTTGATTTTGGTGGCGATCAGTTGCAGAGCGCCCTGGTAGACCTGCGTCGTTCCCTGCACCCGCACGAAATCCCCATCGTGGAACCCGTCGGCGACCTCCTCGCCGGCGTTCCACATCCGGGCCCCCACTGAGCCCGTCTTGTCGGACAGTTCACACTGCAGGTACAGATTCCCCTGGCGGTTGGAACGCAGTTGTTTCTCTGAGACCAGAAAAATATCGTCGACCGATTCCTTGTCGTTCAGCTCTTTGACAAAACGATGGCCCATCGCGTGTCGCCTTGATTGCATCCGCCAGGAGAGGTAAGCCAGGTATCACGAAAGGGTGATTGTAGGACTCTGCAGGAGAAACCTCAAGTGTCTGTATTGCTTGACGCTGTCAAAGTGCGCTAGAATGCCGCCTTGCCAGGACTGCCAGCCGGCAAACGCAGTTGGGTGCAGGCGTCTTTTGTGCGTAACACAAATCCTCCTGCCGCAGACAGATCCACATCAGCAGGCAGAAGACTGCCGCCCATTTCCTGATCGAAAGGGATACCCCTGGGCGGGTCATCTCCCGTCCCGTTTGATTTGAGAAAGGCAAGATGGCTAAAGGCATCAAGAGCGCGATCAGCCCGACTCGCGCAGAAGACTATCCGGAATGGTACCAGCAGGTGATCCGCGCGGCCGACCTGGCCGAGGTCTCGCCGGTGCGTGGCTGCATGGTCATCAAGCCCTGGGGATACGCCATCTGGGAGAACATGCAGCAGGCGCTGGACCGCATGTTCAAACAGACTGGCCACGAAAATGCGTATTTTCCGCTGTTCATCCCCATGCGGTACCTGGAAAAGGAGGCCCAACACGTTGAAGGGTTCGCCAAGGAGTGCGCGGTCGTCACGCATCACCGGCTGGAACCGGACGGTCAGGGTGGCCTGCGGCCCGCTGGCCCGCTGGAAGAGCCGCTGGTCGTGCGACCGACCAGCGAGACGATTATTGGCGAAATGTACGCCAAATGGATCCAATCGTGGCGCGACCTGCCGGTGCTGATCAATCAGTGGGCCAATGTGGTCCGTTGGGAAATGCGCACGCGGCTGTTCCTCCGCACGGCCGAATTCCTCTGGCAGGAAGGCCACACGGCGCACGCCACCGAGGCCGAGGCGATGGAAGAAACCATGCAAATGCTGGACGTCTACGCCCACTTTGCCGAAAACTACCTGGCCATGCCGGTCATCAAGGGCGAGAAAACGGCCGACGAACGGTTCCCAGGCGCCGTCGCGACCTACAGCATCGAAGGGCTAATGCAAGACTGCAAGGCGTTGCAATCTGGCACTTCCCATTTCCTCGGCCAAAACTTCGCCCGCGCTCAACAAATCAAGTTCCAGAACGAGGAAGGCAAGGAAGTCTATGCCTGGACCACTTCCTGGGGCGTCTCGACACGCCTGATCGGCGGGCTGGTCATGACCCACAGCGACGACGACGGGCTGGTGCTCCCACCCCGATTAGCACCCCAGCACATCGTCCTTTCGCCCGTGCTACGAGACGACAGTCGTGCCGCGGTCCTGCAGTACTGCGACCGCGTCGCTGAGGAGCTGCGAGCGCAAAATTACGACGGCCAGCCGATCCGCGTGTCGATCGACCGACGTGACCTGCGCGGGGGCGAGAAGGTTTGGCAACACATCAAGAAAGGAGTGCCGCTGCGAGCGGAGATTGGGCCACGCGACATGGACAGCGATAGTTGTTTTGTGGGCCGTCGCGATCAGAGCCCACGCGAAAAACAAGCGATACCCCGCTCGCAATTCGTGGCCACGGCAGCAGCGACGTTGACCGAGATACAAAACAACCTCTTCCAGCGCGCCCGCCGCTTTCGTGACGATCACTCGGTCCACATCGACACCCTGGACGACTTCCAGTCCTACTTTACTCCGCAAAACAGCGAAAAACCGGAAATCCACGGTGGCCTGGCCTGGTGCCACTGGGCGGAAAATCCACAGACCGCCGCCCTCTTGCAGAAGCTGAAGGTCACCATCCGCTGCGTCCCGCTGGACGGTGAAGCCGAACCCGGCAGGTGCGTCGTCAGCGGAGAACCGACCGAACGCCGATTCGTGCTGGCCAAGGCTTACTGAATACACCCCAAGCTTGGGGACAGAGAATGGTCATGC
>WVZU01000314.1 GCA_011772275.1 Planctomycetales bacterium
AGCCAGTATTCAGACCGGCAAGGATCCCAGCCGGATGGGGATGAGCTACCTGGCGGGGTCGCGGGGTCCCATGGGACCCGGCCACATGCTGGTCCCGCCGCCCGTCGTCGGAAACATCCCGCCCGAGGAGACCACCTTGGCCGAGGCGCTGCGACAAGCCGGTTACACCACGGCCCACATCGGCAAATGGCACCTGCAGGGCCATGGCGAGCGGGGGCGTGAGAACTATCCGGACAAGCACGGTTTTGATGTGAACATTGCCGGGCATAACGCGGGTCAGCCGGGATCGTATTACTTTCCGTACCAGAGCCCGCGGCATGCCTGGACCAATGTGCCCGATCTGGAGGAGGGCCAAAAGGGGGATTACCTGACCGATGCCCTGACCGACCGCGCGATTCGGTTCATCGAGGCCCAGCAGGGAAAACCGTTCTATCTGAACATGTGGTACTACACGGTGCACACCCCGATCCAGCCGCGGAAGGACAAGCTGGCGAAAT
Organism: Planctomycetales bacterium; assembly: GCA_011772275.1. Classification (GTDB taxonomy): domain Bacteria; phylum Planctomycetota; class Planctomycetia; order Pirellulales; family UBA7805; genus CS4-C045. The sequence continues at coordinate 498 of WVZU01000314.1, forward strand.
ACCGCCGCAAGGCCCAGGCCCTGGGGCTGGAAAAGACCAGCGGCCAGGCGGTGCCCGACCATCAAAGCTGGACGCACGCTCGCCAGGACAACCCGCCGTATGCGGCCCTGGTGGAGAGTATGGACGAGAACATCGGGCGGATCCTGGAGGCACTAAAGCGGCTGGACCTGGCAAACGACACGATCGTAATTTTTTTCTCGGACAACGGCGGTCTTTCCACGGGAGGCGGGCCGAAAATGCCCACGTCGAATCTGCCCTTGCGAGCGGGAAAAGCGTGGCTGTACGAGGGGGGGATCCGCGTGCCGCTGATCATCCGCTATCCGCCAGCGGTCAAAGGAGGACAACGAATCGACCAGCCGGTGATCAGCACCGATATCTATCCCACGATTCTGGATCTGGCCGGCCTGCCCCTGCGGCCCCAGCAGCACGTGGATGGCGTGAGCCTCAAGCCGCTGCTGAGCGGCACGGCGGCAACACTCGATCGACCGGCCATCTATTTCCACTTTCCCCACTACCACCACATCAACACGATGGGGCCCTCGGGGGCCGTGCGCGAGGGCGATTACAAACTGATCGAGGTTTTTGAGACGGGCGGTGTCGAGCTGTACAATTTAAGGGACGACATTGGCGAGCAACAAAACCTGGCGGAGGCCCGGCCCCAGCTGGCCGCTGGGCTGAAGCGGATGCTGCACGATTGGCGGGCGGCAAGCGGTGTCCAGATGCCGACCCGCAACCCAGATTATCAACCCGCCCAAGATTGGCGGAAAAAGTAACCGTCTGCGTAAGAATCATGGCGGATGAGACCTGCAAACCAGGCAATCGCTTGCGAATTTGCAAACCGGCGGAGAAAAGATGAACCGAAACACTTTAGCCGATTGCCGTGACCGGCTAAGGTGTAACCTTGGTTTTTAATCATGAAGAGCATGAACCTACGGAACCGCGGTATTCCGTTTGTGGATGTTGAAATCGATGTTTGGGATCTGTGTCGGCTCCGTTTTTGTTTTCGCGTTTGGCGAAATATTCACGGTGCCTCTCTTTGAGCTCCGGCATTTATGCCGGGGTGATCATGCCCGGCACCCCACCGTCGAGGCCCGTTTACGGGCCTTCTGGCCGTTGCGGCTTCAGCCCTGGCGATCACGCGTGGCGCTGTTTGTTGAATGTTGTTCCTCCGCGAGTCATCCCAGGCTAAAGCCAGGCAGAGGGAAGCCCCGTAAACGGGGCTCGACACCTGTTTTACGCGACCTCGACCCCGTGCTAAAGCACGGGGCTATTAGCATGAAGCCAGAAGAGCACGGGCCTATTAGCATGAGGCCAGAAGAGCACGGGGCTGCTAAGACGAAACCGGAGAGACACGGGGTGCGACAACAACCAATACTGCAATCGGCTAAGGGGTTAACAAAAAACAAGGCTCGATCCGCCAGGGCGGACCGAGCCTGCTCGTTGTCGGATCGGATTTGGTGATCCGGACGAGATGGTGACTGCCAGACCGGCAGCCCGCCGGCTACCTAGCCGCAGCCACCTCGCTGGTTTGTAGAATCATATAACAACGGACCACCTCCTTTCTCTAACAGAGTCCCCCGCACGGAGAGGATTACCAGCACCCTCCGTTTGCGGGCCGTCAGTCCGTCGTGCCGCGTGCGCACGACCCAATAGCATTCATCATGTTTAAATCGCTGCACGATGCAAGCCCAACGACGGGGGGCGGGCGGCACCGCAAAGACCGCTCAGCCCGTTGGTAGTCGACGCTTGCCTTAACCCTCTGCCAAGAAACGTGTTAGCAGGTCGTCCCCACACCCTATTTTTGCAATTTCTCTTCGCCAGTTTTGGCCGTCGCCGCCGAAAATTTGAGGGCAGCCGAATTGATGCAATACCGCATGCCAGTCGTTTCGCGGGGGCCGTCGTTAAAGACGTGCCCCAGGTGCGCGTCGCAGCGGCTGCACAACACCTCGGTGCGGACCATGAACAGGCTGCGATCCGCGGCCTCGGCAACATGATCTTCGTCCAGTGGCCGATCAAAACTTGGCCAGCCGGTACCGGAATCGTATTTGTGCTCGGAGGCGAACAGCGATTGTCCGCAGCAGACGCAGTGGTAGACTCCTGGGGCTTTGTGAGCGGCATACTCGCCGCTACCCGCCCGCTCGGTGCCCTTGCGGCGCGTGATCTGGTACTGCGTGGGCGTCAGCTGCGCCCGCCACTCGGCATCCGTCTTCACGACCTTTCCTTGTACGCTCATGGTGCTGGCTCTCTCTGGGCTGACCGATGTTTCTCCTGCCACGGCCGCTGGATTGTTGGCCAGGTTGTGGGTATGGCTGGCTTTCCCGCCCGACTGTTCACATCCGCCCATCGCGATCCCGACACAGACCGCTGCACACTGTAGCCAGGTTGGATACGGGTACCACCGCATGACAACTTCGCTTGTCCAAAGGGGTCGCCGAAGCTTTTACCGTTGTGAGGGAGGGAAAAGTGAGTTGGAAACGACTCGCGGTTCCCGCCGGCTGTGTCTGTTTTCTGGTCGCCAAAAATTGTCCCCGCTTGTCCGTGACAGTTAAATTATAAACACCTCTCCTGATGGCTCAAGAATACTGGCCCGGCACGCTCCTACGGATATCGGGGGAGCATGGCAGGC
>WVZU01000079.1 GCA_011772275.1 Planctomycetales bacterium
AGCGGTTGTGGCGATCGCGGCCGGAGCACTCGCCGGTTCGGTGGCCCTGATCTCGTTTGGCGTCGACTCGACCGTGGAGATTACCAGTGCCCTGGTGGTTAGTCGGCGACTGTGGCTTGAGTACCGTGCGCGGACCGCGCGGTCTGCGTACCTTCTGGAACGGCGTGCTGCCCGGATTACCGGAGGATGCCTGCTGCTGCTGGCGCTCTATATCACCGTAGATGGGGGGAGGAGGTTGTTGGGTTGGGCGGCAGAGGCGGAGGTCAGCCTGACCGGAATCGGGTTGACCGGCTTGTCGCTGCTGCTGATGCCGCTGTTGGGCTGGGCCAAGCTGCGGACGGCCAGGGGGCTTCAGAGTGCTGCGCTGCGTGCCGACGCCTTCGAGACGATCGCTTGTGCCTGGCTTTCCTTCACGACCCTTTCCGGGCTGGTGCTGAACGCGGCCTTTCAATGGTCCTGGGCAGACCCCCTGGCGGCGATGCTGATTATTCCTTTGATCGTTACGGAAGGCATCCAAGGTTGGAAACAGGGCGGCGGACCGGCCGCGACCGGTGACGTCGAATGGCCAAATGGGGAATCGCCACATGGGGACAGGTTTCTGTAGGGGAAGGATCGAGCGGGTAATGATCTGTCGGTCTTCAGCGGAAACTGTGGGTAGATTGCTGTTTCCCAAGGGTGGCCACAGCGACAGTCCGTCCGCCTGGGGAAGAAGTGTGAGCAGCGGGGAGGATGGGGATAAGCGGGTCGTTGAAGAGTGTTCGGTTAAGAGTGTTCGGTTAAGAGTGTTCGGTTAAGAGTGTTCGGTGACGTAAAACTCTACCCATTACTGGCAGCCATCCCGCTCAATTCCCTGCTTTCATGGACCATTCCCTTTCCTGTGTCAGTCGGTTTTTACCCGCATATTCCTCTGAAGACCCTTATCTGTCTGCTGCGCCCGCCTGCCAGGGGGACGCATGTTGGCAAGACGCTGCCGGAATCGCGGCGCGCCGGGACGTGTTTCGGTCTGCGAGGCGAGCCTGCGTTGGGTGACACTTTGGCTGATACGGCGGCTGACACGGCTTTCGGGCCAAAAAAGAAACCCGCTGAAATGCGGGTTTCCTGAGAGGCGCCGGCCGGATTCGAACCGGCGATGGCGGATTTGCAATCCGCTGCCTTAGCCACTTGGCTACGGCGCCCGGTGGTCGCTTACGTTAAATTTTCCGCGGATTCAGGTCAAGTCCGACCGCAGGGGTGGGAGGGAGGGGTGTGTATCGAGCGACTGAGTTGCGTTGAGTTTATCGGTTTTGCGAGTTTCTCTGCAAGCTTTTCGCTGCCGGGCGGGATCGGCTGAAGTTTGGCCCAGCGGGCGCTCGATTCTGTAGGAAGACCGCATCCATCCGTGATCTTCCAGGGGAGGGCGTCGTGGGCCGATTCTTTGATCTGATTAGGCAACGCAAAACGTTCCGGCGGATCGCGCCTTTGATCCGCGAGTTTTCTCAACAGTGCCAGGCCGACGTGTGGGATCGCGTGCGCGAGCGGATCTTTGGTATGGATCTGTTCGAGGCGCGGGGCTATGTCCGGGCTCGGGCCATTAAGGTCGTTCGACGATACGTGGACGGTCAGCTGCATCACCACCCGCAGCTGGATGCTCGCTCAGGCCGCCAGTTAAAGACGCTTGTCACCGAACGGGTCACTCAGCTGGTCGTTACGGACCTGATGGCCGGCGGCCCCGCCGCTCGACGACCAGCCGCCTAGCCCCAATACCGGGGGATCCTGCCGTTTGCTGGATGAACGGTCTGGTCACCCAGGGTGAAAGGGCGCGAGAAGAAAGCCTGGAGCCCCAGCCCCTTAGGTACCGCCATCTCCCAAAACACCAGCCGCAACGCGGCGGCCGGCCACCGCCTTTTCCCGCGGCTCGTTGCTCGCCTTGGTGGCCCGCTGTAAAATGTTCGCTTTTCTGATGAGCGGACTGACGAGCAACGGCAAGCAATCATGTCAGCGACTTGTGACATTGGGCTGATGGGCCTGGCCGTGATGGGCCGGAACCTGGTGTTGAACATGGCTGACCACGGTTTCCGCGTGGCGGTTTACAATCGCACGACCAGCAAAGTGGACGATTTTGTCGGCAGCGACGAGGCGCGGGGCAAGCCGATCGTCGCGACGCATTCTTTGCAGCAGCTGGTCGAACAGCTGCGACCGCCCCGGCGAGTGATGTTGATGATCCAGTCGGGGGAGGCCGTGCCGGCGCTGGAAGAGCGGCTGTATCCGCAGGCATCGGCGATCGACGGGGTGGTCCAGCAGCTGTTGGAACTGCTTGCCCCCGGCGACGTGATCATCGACGGCGGCAACACGCACTTTCAGGACACCGAACGACGCACCCGTTTCGTGGAACGGCAGGGTCTGTGGTATGTGGGGACGGGGGTTTCCGGCGGCGAAGAGGGTGCGCGGTTTGGGCCCAGCCTGATGCCCGGCGGCAGCCCCGCGGCCTGGCCGCAAGTCCAGGAAATCTTTCAGGCAATCGCCGCCAAGGTAGGCCCCGCTGACGACGTGCCTTGTTGCCAGTGGGTCGGCGCCCGTGGGGCAGGGCACTACGTGAAGATGGTTCACAACGGTATCGAATATGGCGATATGCAGCTGATCTGCGAAGCCTACCTGATGCTGCGGGAGGCCGCGGGGCTGACGAATCCCCAGTTGTACGACGTGTTTGACGATTGGAATCGGGGCCAGCTGCAGAGCTACCTGATTGAAATCAGCCGGGATATCTTCAGTGTCAAGGACGAACTTTCCGCGGACGAGTACCTGGTGGACAAGATTCTGGACACGGCGGGAGCCAAGGGGACGGGGAAGTGGATGAGCCAGCTGGCGCTGGACCTGGGGGTTCCCAGCACGCTGGTCACCGCCGCCGTTTACGCTCGCAGCATCTCGGCCATGAAGGACCAGCGACTGCGGGCCAGCCGTCTGCTGCCCGGGCCGGACGCCCGGCCCGCGGTGGCCAAGCGAGAGGTGTTGGTCGAGCAGATCCGGCAGGCCTTGTATGCGTCCAAAATCTGTAGTTACGCTCAAGGGTTCGTGCAACTCAAAGAAGCCGCTGAGCAATATGACTGGTCGTTGAACCTCGGTGACGTCGCTCTCCTGTGGCGAGGCGGTTGCATCATTCGCGCTCAGTTCCTGGACCGCATCAAGGAAGCCTTTGACGAGGACCCCCAGTTGGAAAATCTGCTGCTGCACCCCTATTTCCAGGAGGCGGTTCGAGAGGGCCAGGACGCCTGGCGGCAGGTCGTGGCCACTGCCAGCCAACTGGGTCTGCCCGTGCCGGCGTTCAGCAATGCCCTGGCGTACTACGACAGCTACCGCCGCGAGCGTTTGCCGGCCAACCTCCTGCAGGCCCAACGCGACTATTTCGGCGCTCATACCTATCGCCGCACCGACCGGGAAGGTGTGTTCCATACGGACTGGTCAAGCCGGCGGCGCCAGCCGGAGTAGCGGAATCGGAGGCGGAGCCTGGCGGGATCCCGGCGTGCCGGGACTTGTTCCGGCCTGCAGGTCTCTTACACTACGCCGGGAGCGGCAGCTGGGATTTCTGGGAATTTGTCAGAAGGGAACCTCATGTCGGCTGCGTACTTACAACAGCTGTTCGCCATGGACGGCCAGGTCGCGGTGGTGATTGGCGGAACCGGGGTGCTGGGAGGCGCGCTGGCCGAGGGGATCGCGCAGGCAGGGGCCACCGTCGTGGTGGCGGGGCGGAGCGCCCCGCGGGGTGACCAGCGGGTGAAGGCCATCGAGGCCCTGGGGGGCCGGGCGGAGTTTGCCCAGGTCGATGCCTGCGACAAAGGGTCGGTCGAATCGCTGCTGGCCACCACGCTCAAGCAATGCGGCCGCTGCGATATGCTGGTCAATTGCGCGGGCGTGAATGCCGCCGACCCTTATTTTGACATTCGGGAAGAAGATTTTGACCGCGTCCTGGCGACCAACCTGAAGGCGACGCATTTCGGCTGCCAGGTCTTCGGCCAGCATATGTCCCAGGCGCCCGACGGCGGGGCCATTTTGAATATTGGCAGCGTCTCCGCTCACCTGCCGCTGTCGCGCGTTTACGCCTATTCGGCCGCCAAGGCGGCCGTGCTGAACCTGACGAAAAACGTGGCCCGCGAACTGGCCCCGCACGGCGTCCGCGTCAACAGCCTCTGTCCCGGCTTCTTTCCCGCCGAACAGAACCGGAAGATTTTGACCGCCGAGCGGGTGGAGAGCATCCTGCGGAAGACGCCCATGGGCCGTTTTGGCGAACCGGCCGAGCTGATTGGGGCCAGCTTGCTGCTGCTGTCCCGCACCGCCGGTCGTTTTATCACCGGCACGGAAATCTACGTGGATGGCGGCTTTACGGGGATGAGTATTTGAGCAGTGGTTCGGGGGCAGGGGCTAGGGGCTAGGGGCTAGGGGGTGGGGGGTGGGGAGCGGGTTCGAGTGGGATTAAGACGATGGGGCATGCACCAAGGGCAGATTTTCTGATGGCGGTGA
>WVZU01000016.1 GCA_011772275.1 Planctomycetales bacterium
GCACGCCAGTGAACATGATCCGCGTCAACCTGTTGCGGAATCAGGCCGGCAGCGCCAACGGCGACGGTCCCCTCCCCTTGGTGTTCGGAACGCTGTTCCAGAAGCTGACAGCCGATGTGCGGGCGTTTGCCACCGCCGCGGTCCTGCCCGGCTACCGCTTCGAAATCCCTCCCAACAGCGGATACTGCTGCGGGATCATACCTTTTTCCCTCGACAAGGAAACCTGGGACCTCATCTCCGCGACAACGCCGCCCACCGATCCCGATATGTTGGCGCGGTACAATGCTCTGCCAGACGATTTCAGCCACGACGCCGCCAACAACACGGTGACCAATGTCGGCGACGGAAAAAAAGAGGGGGATCTTTATCCCTATTTCAACGATCCCTTGCTCCCTAACTCCGGCAACCGGGGCACGGTGGACATCGGTTTTCACGGGAACAGCACGCAGGAGATCAAATCCCAGATCACCAGTGGCGTCTGCGAGGTCGACCTGTCCGCTCAAGGTGACCTCTACGCCAGCGAGGACGAGCCGCTGACGCTGAATGGGGACACGGGATTAAGCGCCGGATTTTCCAAGGAGCTGATCTCGATCATCGGGAAACCGAAGATGGTGCCCATTTTTTCCGGCACGAATCCGCTGAGCGGTAACAATACCGATTTTGAAATCGTGGGCTGGGCGGCGATCGTGATCTTGGAGGTCGACCTGACCGGAGACCCCGATTACAAACATATCTATTTCCAGCCCGCCACGGTTTCCGATGAATGCGTGGTCGTGGATCTGGAAGGGGAAATCACCGAAGAATCCTCGATCTTTGCCAAGCCTGTCTTGATTGAATAAAGCGGTAACTGGGAAAAGGTGCTCTACTGAGGCAACCACATATGAAGATGACCTACAACGTTTTGGATGCAGAGGGGGCCAGCGGCCACGGGCAACCGGTCCCGCCGGCGCGGATGGTCGAGACGGACGAGCAAAGTTGGGCGCCCAAGGCGCCTACTGAGCTGCGCGAAACGGGTGTGGATGTCGAGGTCCTGCTGGACCTGGCCCTCAAGCTGGCCTACACGGTGCCGCGTCTGACCAGCCAGTGGGCCGCGGAAAGGCTCTGTCTTCCCCTGCAGCTGGTGGCCGAGCTGTTCGAGCGGCTGCGGGCGGACCAACTGGTCGACATGCTGGGCCACAGCGGCCCCTTCAAATCCCGCTTTACAATTACCGACCGCGGCAGCCAGCGAGCTCGACGACTGTTCGAGATCTCCGGCTACCTTGGCCCGGCACCCGTTTCCCTGGAATCGTACACCAGCAATCTGGAGTGGCAGTTCCAGCACTTGCCGGTGCCGACCCAAGCGCAGGTAGAGGAGGCGGTCGCGGACTTGATTTTGCCTGAGCATGTCAGGCAGGTTTCGGGCCTGGCCATGCAAGCCCGCCGCAGCCTGTTCCTTTTCGGCCCGCCGGGAAACGGCAAGACAGCCCTGGGCCACCTCCTGCACGACGCGGCCGGCGGGGACTTCTGGATCCCCCACTGCCTGGTGGTTGGCCAGAGCATGATTCGCGTGTTCGACCGGGAGTGTCACCAGCCGGTCACGGAAGAGAGCACGCCCCGCGGACGCCGCATCCAGCTCGATCGCCGCTGGGTGCGGATTCGCCGGCCGTTCGTGGTGGTGGGTGGTGAACTAACGATGGATGCCTTGGATCTGGCCTTCAGCCCTCAGCTGGGCTACTACGAAGCGCCCCTCCATTTCAAGGCCAACGGCGGCACCTTTCTGCTGGACGACTTCGGTTGCCAGCGGATCCGACCCGAAACGATTCTCAATCGCTGGATCCATCCTCTCGAACGGGGGATCGATTTTCTAACTTTGCAGACGGGTCAGCAGCTGGAGGTGCCGTTCCGGCAGATGCTGGTCGTATCGACCAACCTGGACGTGAACAACGTCATGACCCCCGCCTTCCTGCGGCGGATGGGTTATCGCGTACATATGGCGGATCCAAGTCCCCAGCGTTACCAGGAGATTTTCTGCCGCTATGCGGCCGGTTGCGGGATCGAAGTCGTGCCCGAGGTGTTGGAAGGGTTGATCGAGCGGTATCGACGGGAACAGCGGCCCATGCACTGCTGTGAACCGCGCGACCTGATCGAACGGGCCCGCGATATCTGCAAGTATCGCCATCAGCCGCTGACGCTGGACGAACCGACGCTGAACCTGGCCTGGCACGGTTATTTTGGCAGCGACGCCGAATAGCCGCCAACAGCACTCGGCCGGATTTCTCACCCGCCGTCTGCTGTGCGACGGCCAACTCTTGGCCTGTCCGCGTCCGACATGACCGCGTCCGACGTGGCCATTTGAGGCTCAACGTTAATCCCTAGGCTTGAATTCCCATCGCGTCGTCTCCCTTGCCAGGCAAAGACCTACCGTGAGTCGCTACGCAGTTTTTGAAAAATCCCGATCCGCCCGCCGCGGGGGAAGGCGGGGCTATTCCGTTTTCTGCAGCAGGGTCTGCATCCCAAAGCCGAACAAAACGCCCACGATGGTGAACAGCAGGATGTTCTGCCAGGCATCCAAGCGGTAAATGATAAGTTGCGTGCCGATGAAGGCGCCTGCCAGGGGCCAGAAGACAATGGGGCCGGCCCGAAACGTGAGACCAGCCGCCGTGGCGATCAGAAAGAAAAAGATCAAGTACAGCTCAAACTGCGGGGAAAAACCGAGCCGATCTGACATCAGACGGTTGCCTTGGAATAACAACAGGTAGGTACAGATCAAGGCCAGGCACAACCAGTCCAGTCGCCGTTGGAAGAGAGAAGTCGCCATCAGTAATGCCATTCCAGGCCGAGGTGAATGCCCTGCGCCCACAGGCTGCTCTCGGTAAAACGCGGTGCCGGGCGCGTGGCAGGCGGGGTGTAAGGCGGCACCAGATTCGGATTCAGGAAGCGACCGTCGACCAGAGGGTCGATCTGGTCGCCGGGACGGACGGCGTGGCTGAGCCACAAAATCGTGTAGCCCACCGTTAGCCGCAGGTTGTCCGTCAGCAAATAACCCAGCTCGGCGCCCGCCTCCGGCAACACCGCAAACGCATTGCGGGTCTCGCTGCGGATGTTGGTGGGCTGAGCCAGCAGGCCGCCGGAACGGATGCTGGGTGACAGACCGTTGATGGTGGTGACTTCCTCACCCCAGACGGTGACCGTTTGATGATTGTTGCCCAGGGCAACTTTGGCCAGCAACTCCAGCGACCAGTCTCCTCGATGAAAGTTGCCCACCACACCCAGCTCGCCACCGTGAAACTGATTGTCGGCAGTGAACCGGTCCGTGATGTCGAACGTGTTCGGGCCAAAACTGGCCGTTTCCCGGATGGTGAGATCCTCGTCCAGCCGCAAGTATCGATAGCCAGCCAGGAAATCGATGCGGTAAGAGCGGCAACCACAGGGTTCAAAATCGCACTTCCAATTGTGCCGGTACAGAGCGTTTCCGGAATAGAGCTGGCTGGAACTGGCCACGCTGATCCGATCGGCTTGTTGAGCGTCCGGGCCGAAGTTTGAAGGGTCGGTATTGAAGAAAGGGCGATAGAGGATCGCATTGGGCAGTGAGGAGACGAGGTCCAGTCGCGTACCCTCACGTTCCAGGCCAAAGAACTCAACTTGGATGCCGTGCGTTTCACAGCAGTCGAACCACCAGCCGACCCGCGCCCGCGCACCAGAACGATCGCCACTGTCCAACCGGTCACTTCCCAGGAGGATCACTGCATTCGGATCGTTCAACGCACCGCTGCTGCCCAAGGGCGCGGCGGTCACCAGGGGTGGGATCGCATAGCCCTGCACCCACCAGTGCAAGTAGTCCAGCTCGGCCCAAGTGTGCGATGGGTAGTCGCAGCAATCCGACGGGTCGTCCCAAATCGAAACACAAGCAGTACAACCCTGGTCGCTCAGCTGATCTCCAGACTCACAC